>NZ_NQWI01000050.1 GCF_002532535.1 Candidatus Viridilinea mediisalina | reverse complement strand
CTCTTTGATCTCGACACGAAAACGGGTAATTTCAGTGTATCACAACAATGCGGAATGTTCAATGGTAATTGGTATAACTCATAGGCAGTGACCCAGCTATTGTTCGGCTCTAGTGTCTGCTCATCCCATGCCGCCCCATCTTGGCCGTAGCGCGGCAGAATGCGTAGGCTATAGTAGCCACTCACGGTCGTATTGTTCGCCAGTACCCGAATAACAAAATCACCGCTGACCGCAGCGGTGAAACTCAGCACGTTGTGGGTGTTGCCCGAAGAGGTGTTGGCCGCATCACACTCACGTCGTAAATAGCTAGTAATCTGTGTTGTTCCGGGGGCGTAGAGGATAATAGCCATACCGGAACGGCTATAGCCATCACAAGCACGGCCATCTGGTCTTAGCGTATTCGCCACATTGAACAACTCAATGGCGTAACTGCGCCCAGCCACCGCCGTAAAGCTGTAGAAATCCTGGTCACCAGGTAGATCAATCTGGCCCTGGACGGGATGGTGTAGCCCAATGTTTGCCAGCATCTGCGCGGTACCAAGCGTATCGTTTGGCTCCACCTCGCCAATCGGGGCGGCGTAGATCTGCGTTGGGTTGGTTAAGCCCTGCAGTGTATGCGTCGCCACCCCTCCCAACATAACAACCAACAACGCAACCAGTCCCATCGTTAGCCAGCGCAGCAACCGTACCATGATCGCCTCCTTAAACCTTCACGATCCAGTTTCGACCACTATGCTCTCTATGCTAGACCACACGCCCTTGCTTTTCTAGCGTGGTTAGCTCACGATTAGCTTTGCATTTGCTGAGGTGTTTGTATGGCACACCTTGCGGCGGGAGTTCTGATGCACAACCCCGGTTGCTACACCTTCAATTGCATCTCGGCTAGGCTTGCTATATACTGGCATGACATCATCTAGGAAGGAAGTTACTGTGCCGGGACCAGTGATTGATCTATCGGTCTATGCCGACGAGACGGCCCTGCTTGAAGGGCTGCGCCGCCGCGATCCCGACGCTTGTACGTGCCTGATGAAACGCTTTACGCCTCTGGTCTACGCCCGAGCCTTACGGCTCACCGGCGATCCCGATGAGGCCGAAGGGGTGCTCCAAACCACCTTCATCAAGGTGTGTGAAGCGTTGCCGCGCTTTGATGGCGCAAGCAGCCTGAGTACCTGGATCTATCGCATTGCGACCAACGAAGGCCTGATGCTCTTGCGCCAGCGACGGCCCCGCGTAGACCTTGATGCACTTGCTGAGACGCTCCAGCCCGATGATCTGCCCCAAGCCAACGAGATGTGGTCGCCCGATCCACTACGCGCCGCGCTCAATGGCGAATTGCGTAACAAGATCGAACAGGCGATTGCCAGCCTGCCTGAACCGCTGCGCCTGGTACTTGTGCTGCGCGACCTTGAGGCGCTCAGTACCGAAGAGACCGCCGCGCACCTGGGCATTAGCCCCGGTGCTGTGAAAGTTCGCCTCCATCGCGCCCGTACCCGCCTGCGCGAAATGTTAGCTCACTACCTTGCAACCCATCCGGAGGCTGAGACGGAATAGGCGGCAGTGCATGGATGCATGTGTAGTGGCATCGTTATTATAGCCCTGTGTCATTCTATCTGAGATACTATATGTTAACCGCCCAAGACATTATGGCTATTATCCCCCACCGCTACCCCTTCTTGCTGATTGATCGGGTGGTGGAGTTGGAACCAGGGGTGCGTGCCGTAGCCGAGAAACTGGTCTCGGCCAATGAACCCCAATTCCAGGGCCATTTTCCGGGCAACCCGGTGATGCCCGGAGTGCTCATTGTGGAGGCAATGGCCCAAGCAGGGGCGGTGGCCGCTCTGAGCCTGCCCGAACACGCTGGTAAGTTGGTCCTCTTCGCTGGGATTGACGACTGCCGCTTCAAGCGTGTTGTCCGCCCCGGCGAAACCCTGCGCCTCGAAGTACGCCTCGACCGCATGCGTCGCGGCGTGGGGCGTGGTAGTGGCCGTGCCACCGTGGGTGATGAACTGGCATGCGCATCAGGCTTACTCTTTGCCTTAACCAATCCCTAACTGTAATATCTATTCCCTTGTTTCCTATTTCCTATCTCCTATCTCCTATCTCCTATCTCCTATCTCCTATCTCCTACCTCCTTCCCTAAGGAAGCTATGCTATGGCCGAGTTGCGGCAGAACCTCGCTACCCGCGAGTGGGTGATCATTGCTAGTGAACGCGCCCGCCGCCCCAATGCTTATGCCGAGGCACCCGACCGGCTACGGATGCACGAGCGTCCAGAACACGACCCCGCATGCCCCTTTTGTGTGGGCAATGAGGAGTTGGATCTTGAGGTCTGCCGCAATCCTGCCGAGGGCAATTGGGCCACCCGCGTGGTACGCAACAAATACCCGGCGCTTACTCTCGATGGCGATGTGACCCGTAGTTTCAATGGGGTTGAACGCAACATCACTGGCATTGGCTACCACGAGATTCTGGTTGAACATCCCCTGCACAACGCCACCCCGGCCCTCATGAGCGATGAAGAGGTCTATGCCATGTTGCAGATGTACCTCGAACGGGGCCAAACCATTGCCGCCGATGCGCGCATCGAGCAGATTGTCTTCTTCAAAAACCACGGCGAACGGGCCGGAGCCTCGTTGCTCCATCCTCACAGCCAGATCATTGGCCTGCCCATTGTTCCCGGCGACATCCGCCATCGCATCGAAGAGGCCCGCCGCTTCTTCGACGACACCGGGCAGTGTGTCTTTTGCACCATGCTCTACGACGAACTGGCGCGCAAAGAGCGCCTGATTGGCGTCAACGACCACTTCGCCGCCTTTGTGCTCTATGCCGCCTCATCGCCCTTTCATATCTGGATTCTCCCGCGCCAACACCATGCCAGTTTCAACAACACCAACACTGAGAGTCTCCGCAGCCTAGCCCCACTGCTGCGCGATGTCCTCTTTCGCCTCTACATCCATCTCAACGATCCCGACTACAACCTCATTATCCGCTCTTCACCCACCAAAGAACCCGAAAACGGCTACTTCCACTGGTACATCGCCATCGTCCCCCGCCTCAGCCGTAGCGCCGGCTTCGAGTTGGGGAGCGGCGTCTGGATCAACCCCTCACTCCCCGAAGCCTGCGCCGCGTTCTTGCGTGGCGATCCGCCCCAGCAGACCTAAGAGGCTGTCTGAAAAGTCTATGGTTTTGCGTTGGAGTGCCGGCTTTAGCCGGCTGAAGCCGGCACTCCAGCGTGTGCCCCCGGCTTTTCAGACAGCTTCTGAAGGGAATCTTACATGACTACAGATGCACTCACTTTAGAACTTAGATATAAGCAGCGCGATAAAAATCTAAACATTGACCTACTTCCGCTTCAGGGTTTATGGACAGAAGAGCAGTATCTTAAACTCTCCAACCAAACCAACCACCTGATAGAATTCTCTGATGGTAGGCTTGAGGTCTTAGCAATGCCAACCCGCACCCACCAGTTGCTCGTGCGTTGGATGTTTCTTGCGCTCTTCAGCTTTCTGCAATCGCGCCCTGCCTTGGTTCTGTTTGCACCTCTACGTTTGCAGATCCGCCCCGGAAAACAGCGCGAACCCGATCTGCTGCTCCTGCTTGATGCCCAAGACCCACGCAATCAAGATGCCTTCTGGTTGGGTGCCGATCTTGTCGTGGAAGTAGTTAGCCCTGACGATCCTGAGCGCGATACCCAGCTCAAACGCATTGATTATGCCGAAGCCGCCATACCAGAGTATTGGATTGTCAACCCCCTCGACGAGACGATCACGGTGCTTACTCTGGTTGGCAACAGCTACCAAGAGCATGGCCACTTTCGCCGTGGTGATCAGGCAACCTCCAAGCTTCTTGTCGGCTTTCATGTTGCGGTGGACGCAGTGTTTGGGGCTGCGGCCCATACACATTGAACAGACCTACCACAGTGTGGTACAATCTAGGCGTGAAGTTTATGTACGTATGTTGACTCTCATATAAGCACTCTGCTATACTCAGACCAAACCCGGTCTAGAATTGCCTCCTAGAATGCGAGCAGACCGCGCTTGGAAGCCCCAACTATTATCGTCGGCCACCTGGCGCCAGACCTTGATTGCCTCGTTGCAATCTGGATCTTGGTGCGCTTTGGCGGCGCAACCGACGCCAACTTGGAGTTTGTTCCGGCGGGTCGAACCCTCGACGACCGCCCAGTTGATGCTGACCCCGCGATTGTCCATGTTGACACCGGCGGGGGGCGTTTTGACCACCACCATTGCGCCGATACGACGCTGAGTGCTGCCGAACTGGTGCGCCGCACCGTGGCCCCCGCTGATGCGGCCTTGCGCCAATTGGTAGATCAGGTGACCCGCATTGACCACGCTGAGGCTTATGGCGGTCATCAGCCGGTCTTCTTTAATATCACCGATCTGATTGCTGGCTATAACGCGCTCTACCCCAATCGGCCCTACCATGTGGCCATGGCTATGCTGCCCAACCTCGATGCTTGGTATGAGCATGAGCAGCGCAATCTGCGCCTCGAACGGGCCTTCAATCGCCGCCTTGAGTTCCAGACCCGTTGGGGCCTTGGGATTGCCATGGCCAGCGATGATGGCGCTTCGAGCAAGCTGGCCTATAGCCACGGCGCGGTACTCTACGCCTACCGCGACCGCCGCGGCTACATGGGCGTCGCGGCACAACGCCGCTCTTGCGTGGATCTTACCCCGATCTACCGCGACCTCAAGCGCGTAGACAAACAGGCCGATTGGTACCTGCACCCAAGCCACCGCCTGCTGCTCTGTGGCACACCCAAAGCCCCTCCCCGCGTCCCTTCGGCACTCTCACTGGAGGAGTTGGTGGATGTCTTGAAGCGGCGCACCTAAATACCATTTACGATTGTAGATTGTAGATTGTAGATTGTAGATTGTCCTGCTTGTCACTCGTCACTCGTCACTCATAACGAGTACTACTTGCGCTGCTTCAACGCATACTGATCCAACAACTGCTCAAATTCCTTGATTTGGCGCTCTGCAATGCAGCGTTCCGCAATCACGAGCACTTGGCCACTACTCAAGCCAATCTCATAGACCTCCATCACCTTCGACCAACCCTTAACATCGCTCCAAGGTACGACACTGCGCCCCAAACGTGAACTTATCTCGATCCCATCCTTCTCAAAGGCATAGCGAATCGGCAGATAGATCGGCAAGTTCTCGTCTTTGCTGCGCCGGATCACCGCTGCCCAGCCGCCAATACTATAGGCCACCACCGGCACAGCAGCGGCAAGGTAGAGCCAACGCGATACATCGGGCGTAAAAAAGGTGAATGAGGCCAGTACTGCAAACACCGACGCATAGAGGAAGAAGGTAATCCGGCTAAAGTGGCGCTTCAGGGAGTAGCGGACAAACTCTTCGCGGTTCAACGTGCTTTCAATCATCATCATGGTACCTCTGGCATAACAACGGTTAGGCCCATTATAGCCTAAGAAGCTGTCTGAAAAGCCGGGGGGCACACGCTGGAGTGCCGGCTTTAGCCGGCTAAAGCCGGCACTCCAACGCCAAACCATAGACTTTTCAGACAGCCTCTAAGGGCGTGCCTTGCACATTTTCGGGCTATCGCCCGAAAACTCGTTGTTGGGGCTGCGCCCCAGGACTTCTTCACGCTAACAAAAATCTAATTGCATCAGGACACCATTTCAGGTACAATAGAGCGTATCACCAGAGGGGCAGTTGCCCCACCTTAACCTAAAGGCCCCGCAAACGGGCCACCATGTGAATGTACGGAGGTCGTACCCAGTATGCCTACCTATGTCTATGCCTGTGATGGTTGCGGCAAACAATTTGAGCAGTTCCAGAGTTTCAAAGACGATCCTCTAACAGTCTGTCCCTGTGGCGAGTCCGGCAAGGTTCGCCGGGTCATCCAACCGGCTGGCATTGTCTTCAAAGGCTCGGGCTGGTACATCAATGATAGCCGGGGCACTGGTAGCAGCACCGTTGCTGGCGATGCGGCGAAGAAGGATAGTCCCGCTGAGACGTCAAGCAGCACAACGAGCGATCCTGCCCCCAAGAGTGAGGGCACTGCAACGCCTGCCGCAACAACTGATGCGTGAGTATAAGCGTTTGGTCATCTCCTCCCGTAATTGGTGCGTCTGTAGCGTGGGGTGTCGCAGGGTGCGGCACCCCTAGACGCTTTACGCTTCACGGGAGGATTTTGTATGGCTCTTTCTAACGCTCTGCGCGTCCTGCGCGATGATGTGCGCGCTATTTTTCGGAATGATCCGGCAGCCCGTAACATGGCTGAGGTGCTGCTCTACCCCGGCCTGCACGCGATCTTGCTCCACCGCGTCGCCCACGCCCTCTGGCGTCGCCGTATCCCCTTTCTGCCCCGCGTAATCTCACAGTATGCCCGTTTCCTTACCGGCATCGAGATCCATCCCGGTGCCCGCATTGGCCGTGGCTTCTTTATTGATCACGGCATGGGCGTGGTGGTTGGCGAAACCACCGAGATTGGCGATTGGGTTATGCTCTATCAGGGGGTGACCCTTGGTGGCACCGGGAAGCAGCAGGGCAAACGTCACCCCACCCTCCAAGATCATGTGGTGGTGGGGGTTGGTGCGATTGTACTCGGCGCAATTACGCTCCATACCGGGGCGCGCATCGGTGGCGGTGCGGTAGTGGTTAAAGATGTTCCAGCCCACGCCACCGCTGTGGGTGTTCCGGCCCGCATTGTCGCTACCCGCGACCCAGCCACGGGCAAGCACCGCCGCATTGAAAGCCTGCCCGACCCCGAAGGGGCGATGTTGCGTGGCCTCCACGCCAAAATTATGGAGCTTGAGTTACGCATGAGTGACCTCGAAGAGGTTACCCACACCTATCACGCCGAGCACCACCTTGCCTACGACGCCCTACCCTCGAGCCTCTGGGCGGTGATTGACGATGATGCACTGGAAGCCTATCGTAACTGTGTGGGCGATGAGGAGTATCAGTCGGGCGCTGGGATTTAGGAAGGAACAGAAGAACGGAGGAACAGAAGAACAGAAGAACAGAAGAACAGAAGAACAAATAAATCATTCTGTTCTTCCGTTCATTTGCCCCTCTGTTCTTCCGTTCATTTGCTCCTCTGTTCTTCATAACACCAATGACTATACACATCTACAACACGCTCAGCCGCAAGCTTGAGCCCCTGACAACTATCGAGCCGGGGGTGGTGCGTATGTATGTCTGTGGGGTGACACCCTACGACGAAGCTCATATTGGCCACGCGATGTCGGCGATTGTCTTCGATGTGATCCGGCGCTACCTGGAGTATCGTGGCTACCAGGTGCAGCATATCGTCAATTTTACCGATGTTGACGATAAGGTGATCGAGCGCGCCAATGCCGTCGGGGCCGATCCGCTGGCCCTCTCGACCCAGTTGGCCGATGAGTTCCTCGGTCAACTCGCAGCCCTCAATGTTCTTCCGGCTAGCGCCTATCCCCGTGTCACCCAGACTATCCCGGAGATTCGGGCATTTGTCGAGGGCTTAGTGGAGCGCGGGTATGCCTATGCTGCCGATGGCGATGTCTATTTCCGCGTGGGCCAAGATGAAGATTATGGCAAGCTCTCGGGGCGTTCGCTCGATGAGATGCTTACCGGCACGCGCTTTGAGGTTGATCCGCGCAAAGAGTCGCCTGCCGATTTTGCGCTCTGGAAGGCCGCTCGCCCCAGCGAACCCGCATGGGAGAGCCCCTGGGGGCCGGGGCGGCCCGGTTGGCACATTGAGTGTTCGGCGATGTGTGTTAAGCATTTGGGTTCACAGATCGATATTCATGGAGGGGGCAATGATCTGATCTTTCCCCACCATGAGAATGAGATCGCCCAGAGTGAAAGCCTTACTGGCCAACCCTTTGCACGCTTCTGGGTGCATAACGGTATGCTCCAGTTGGTCAACCCCGCAACACGCCAAGTCGAGAAGATGTCCAAGTCGCTGGGCAACATGATGACGATTGCCAAGTTTTTGGAGCAGTACGAGGGCGATGTCTTCCGCTTGATTGTACTCAGTAGCTCCTACCGCAGCCCACTTACCTACAACAGCGACGTGGCTGCCGATAATCAGCGAAAACTCGAGCGGCTACGCAGCGCACTAGCACCAGCGAGTGGTACGCTCACCAGTGGCCCTGTGGCAGAACAACTGGCCCAGGCGGTCACGAGTACCCACGACAGCTTCACCGCAGCGATGGACAACGACTTCAACAGCGCAGGGGCCTTGGCCGCCCTCTTCGATCTGGTGCGTGCCATCAATAGCGCCCGCGCCGCCGCCCTTGGCGGCGCACCCTTCAGCGAAGCCCAAGCGAGCCTACGGGCCTTAGCGGGGGTCTTGGGGCTACGCCTCGAACCAGCGCAACCCCAGCAGCACCACACGCTTGAACCCTTCATCGAATTGCTCATCAACACCCGCAACGAACTACGCAAACTCAAGCAGTTTGCCCTCGCCGACCAGATCCGCAACCGCTTGGCCGAGCTAGGCGTTACCTTGGAGGACGGCCCCCACGGGACACGTTGGAAGCTGTAGGGTATGGTTTGTGGAGGCTTTACCGTTTGTGAGGACGCGAGGATGCGAGGACGCGAAGCCCTCGCCTCTTCGCCTCACGCATCCTCGCAAGGAGGATGCGAGGACGCGAAGCCCTCGCCTCTTCGCCTCACGCATCCTCGCAAGATGGTAAAGCAACCTTCGGCTTTTCTGAAACCTGCCCTTACCGTTCATTTCTACAATCTGAAATGGCATACGTAGCGTATGATCCCCTCCCTACTCACGGACATGCCCGCGCAACTCTTGGCTTGGTTTGCGGCCTATGGGCGCGATCTGCCGTGGCGGCATACCCGTGATCCCTACCAGATTCTGGTAGCAGAGATTATGCTGCAACAGACCCAAGTGGAGCGGGTGATATCCAAGTATGCGGCCTTTTTAGCGGCTTTTCCGCACCTGGAGGCTTTGGCTGCGGCGAGCGTGGGGGATGTTATTCGCCATTGGGCAGGCTTGGGCTACAACCGGCGGGCAGTGAATTTGCAGCGCAGCGCCAAGGCGCTTGTGGAACAGTATGGGGGCCAGTTTCCACGCGAGGTGGCGCTCTTGCGCCAATTGCCGGGGCTTGGCCCCTACACGGCTGGCGCAGTTGCCTGCTTTGCCTTTGAGCAGGACGTAGTCTTTGTGGATACGAATATGCGCCGGGTGTTGCGCCGTACCCACATGGGCGCTGATGAGGCGACCACAGCCCCCCCCGACCGTGAGTTGCTCAGGTTGAGTGCTGCGTTGCTACCTGCCGGTCAGGGTTGGGCCTGGAACCAGGCGCTGATTGAGTTGGGGGCGCTGCGCTGCCGCGCTCAGCGCCCTACGTGTCCGCAGTGTCCTTTGCAGAGCACCTGCCGCGCCTCTGCCATGTGGCGCAACGCCGATCAAGCCCTGCTAGAACGCATGGAGCAGGGCCAAGCCCGCCCAACCACGCCCCTGCGCCGTGCTGCCGAAGGGCGTGCAAGCTACCGCAGCAGCGAACCCTTTGTTGGGTCCAACCGCTGGTACCGTGGGCGGATCATTGATCTCTTGCGTGATGAGCCAGCGCAACAGGCCGTAGCACTCAGCGAGCTTGGCCCACGCCTACGCGCAGACTTTCGTCCCAGCGACATGCCCTGGCTCGAAGAACTAGTCGCTGGACTCGCCCGCGACGGCCTTGTGTTCCTCGAGGGGGGCACAGTGCGCCTGCCGTGAGCGAGGTACAGAGGATTTCACCACAGAGGCACCGAGGGCACAGAGGTTGGAATGGAGAGCGCGCCAACAATGGCGCTTGCCCTACCATACACCTCTCTGTGTTCTCTGTGTCTCTGTGGTGCGCCTACCGCTACCGTGAGCGAGGTACAGAGGATTTCACCACAGAGGCACCGAGGGCACAGAGGTTGGAATGGAGAGCGCGCCAACAATGGCGCTTGCCCTACCATACACCTCTCTGTGTTCTCTGTGTCTCTGTGGTGAAATCCTCTGCATCTCTCTCATGGGAATGGGTGGCCTTCACCTCCAAACCGCTCTTACACGTTGTAGCCGAGTGGCGCAGGGCACTGCTTCTTTACTCCTTGCCCGCAATAAAGCGCTCAGTAAGCTCACGGGCTTCGTAGTCGGTATACTGCTGGGGGGGGGTCTTCATAAAGTAGCTACTCGGCGCATCGAGGGCACCGCCGATGCCGCGATCAAGGGCCAGTTTGATACAGCGGATGGCATCAAGTACCACCCCAGCAGAGTTGGGCGAATCCCAGACTTCGAGCTTGAGTTCGACATTCAGGGGTACATCGCCAAAAGTGGTACCTTCCATACGAATATAGGCCCACTTGCGGTCGCCCAACCAGGGCACATAGTCGCTTGGCCCAACGTGGACTGCCTCTTCGGGCAGTTGGTAGTCGAGTTGGCTTGTGACGGCGTTGGTCTTACTGATCTTTTTGCTCTCGAGGCGTTCCCGTTCGAGCATATTCAGGAAATCGGTATTCCCGCCAAAATTCAGTTGGTAGGTACGATCAAGGCGCACGCCACGCTCTTTGAAGAGCGTCGTCAAGACGCGATGGGTAATCGTGGCCCCAACTTGGCTCTTGATGTCATCACCAATGATCGGCAGGCACTTATCTTCAAAGCGGCGACGCCAGTAGGCTTGGCTGGCAATAAAGACCGGCACACAGTTGATGAAGCCGCAACCCGCTTCGAGCACCTGCTCAACATACCACTTGGTGGCCATTTCACTACCAACGGGGAGGTACGAGACCACCACATCGGTCTTGGTTTCACGCAGAATCCCGACAATATCATCGGTTGGGCCGGGGGCCTTGGTAATCACGCTACTCAGGTATTTGCCGAGGCCATCGTGGGTCATGCCGCGAGCCACACGCACCCCAAGATAGGGCACCGCGCTAAACTTATAGGTGTTATTTGGTTCTGCAAAGATCGCCTCGGAGAGATCTTTGCCTACTTTTGTATCAGCAATATCAAAAGCCGCTGTGAATTCAATATCATTGATGTGATACCCCCCCAGATTGATGTGCATCAACCCAGGGATTTCGGTCGTCTCTGTTGCGTCACGGTAGTAGTGGACGCCCTGCACCAGCGAGGAGGCACAATTCCCAACCCCGATGATTGCAACGCGAATCTTCTTGCTCACAGAAACTGCATCCTTTCAGTTATAGTCTTTTATTTGAGCGGGGTGTGACCAACATGGGTCGCTGGGGTGTGCGAGGGAACCAGGTTCCCTCGCGCTCCCCCTCCGTTCAAAGGGTTGTAGGGCACCACCCTACAGATTTTGATCACACCCAAAGAACATCAAGACGAGACATGGTACTGTGGAGTAGCATCTTTGACAAGCATGGGTGTTGTACTTTAGCCTTCAAGCAATGTACGCAGTTCAGTTACGACTTGGTTTGAGGCTTCTTCTTGCACAAAGTGGCCTACGCCTTGGTAAGTTACGGTGCGGGCATGAGGGAGAATTTGCTGCCAACGGGTTAGATCGAAGATGCCACCGCTGACGCCACGATCAGCCATGCCCCAGAGCAATAGGGCAGGATGTTTGCTTATCTGCTCCCGTTTGGCCCAGAGGGCTTCGTACCAGTCGGAAGAGCCAATTAGTTCACGGGCGCAGACCCACATGGCATGACGGGCTTGAGGGGTAGGTGCGGCATTGATGTAGTGGCGGTGAATGTGGGATGAGAGTTTCTGTTGCCCCGCAAGCATTGGGATGAGAAAGCGGGGTGAGAAGTTGAGCCGCGTATAGAGGAATTGGCCAAATTTGCCGCTGAGTATCTGGTTGATCTGGAGCGCCTGCTGATTGGTTTGGAGTGACCACATCCATGTGTTGAGCAGTGCCAAACGTATGACGTTATCGGGCTGTTCAATGGCGTAGGCAAGACCAATGGGGCCACCAAAGTCATGCACCACAAGAGTGATGTCACGCAACCCAAGACGCTCAATGAAGTGTTGGAGGTTACGCGCATGATCTGCTGGCCGATAGCTCCAGGCGGCGGGTTTGTCTGATAGTCCGAAGCCGAGATGATCGGGCGCAATGCAACGGTATGTTGGTGCCAAGGCTTTGATCATGTTGCGATAGACAAATGACCAGACTGGCGTACCGTGGACGAAGAGGAGTACCGGCCCTTCGCCCTCGTCAACATAGTGCATGCGCCCGGCTTCAACCTCAATGAAACGCGATGTGAAGGGATATGCTTGACGATCAAGCCACGCGGGTGTTTCCATGTAGCCTACTTCAGATTGCAGACTGTAGATTTTCTTTCGTGTTGGCGGCAAAGCCGCCAACACGAAAGAAACAAAGATTCTTCAGAGGATGCCCGCCCCCGCCGGGGGCTACCTTACATCCGCTAGTGTAAGCATAGCACATGGGTGTTATGCTTGCACTAGTGGAGTGTTGGAGAAATGTTAGTGCGTTGGAAGACTACTCCCTACCTCGTGTATAATGCGCGAAAAGCTGAGGAGTATCTACGTATGAGTGAGTCCCATATGCCAAAAGCTATGCCTGAACGCTACGATCCGGCTGCAATTGAGCCGAAGTGGCAGGAGCGTTGGGCGGCTGATAAGCTCTATCGCACTGGCCCGGCGGATCATCGCCCGAAGTACTATGTACTTGACTTTTATCCCTATCCCTCCGGTGAAGGGTTGAGCGTTGGCCATTGCCGTAACTACGTGCCTACCGATGTGGTGGCCCGTTTCTACCGTATGCAGGGCTACAATGTGCTGCATCCGATGGGTTGGGATGCGTTTGGCTTGCCTACCGAGAATCAGGCGATTAAGACCAAGACCAATCCCGCTGTTTTGACGCGACGCTATGCGGCTAATTATAAGCGCCAGATGGATCTAATTGGCGCGAGTTATGATTGGAGCCGCGAAATTACGTCGTCTGAACCTGATTACTACCATTGGACACAGTGGATCTTTTTGCGCCTCTATGATCATTGGTATGATCCCCGTGCCGACCAAGCGCGTCCGATTGGTGAATTGGAAGCGGAGTTGGCTCAATCTGGCACGGCGAACTTGGGGTTGCCATTAGCTGAAGCCCAGGTGAGTGCAGCGGAGTGGCAGGCCTTTAGCCCGCTCGAACGCCAAGAGTTTCTGAAGCGCTTCCGTCTGGCCTACCGTGGTGAAGCGACGGTCAATTGGGATCCGGTGGATAAGACGGTGATCGCGAATGAGGAGGTTGAAGCCGATGGGCGCGCCTGGCGCTCTGGGGCGCTGGTTGAGCGTAAGGTGCTGAAGCAGTGGTTCCTCCGCATTACGGCCTATGCCGACCGGCTGGATCGTGATCTCGATACGGTTGACTGGCCCGCCCGGATTGTGACGATGCAGCGCAACTGGATCGGTGCTTCCTCTGGTGCGGAGGTGATCTTTAAGACTGAGCATGGCGATGATCTGCTGGTCTTTACGACGCGCCCCGATACGCTGTGGGGGGCGACCTTTATGGTGCTTTCGCCGGAGCATCCTTTGGTGGCGGCGCTAACTACGTCTGCCCAGCGGGAGGCGGTGGAGGGCTATGTCGCCCAGGCGAAGGCCCAGAGTGGACTACCCGCCGCCGCTGATGCGCCAGAAAAGGAGAAGACGGGCGTCTTTACGGGGAGCTATGCGCTCAATCCGGTCAATGGGGCTAAGATTCCGATCTGGGTGGCTGATTATGTTCTGATGGGTTACGGTACTGGCGCGATTATGGCCGTGCCCGCCCACGATGAGCGCGATTTTGCCTTTGCGCTCAAGTTTGGCCTGCCGATCATTCCGGTGATTGAGCGCCCCGATCAGGCCGCTTGTTCGCTGCTACGCGCTGGTACCTACAGCGATGCATTACCCGCACTCTTGCACGAGGCGGGCTATAGCTTTAGCGCCGAGGCGGGCCAGTTGACGGTGAGCCTCAGCGGTGCCCAGGCTGCCGCCTATGCCGCCCTGGTGCAGCCCCATTTGAGTGCCGATGGCTGGACAGAAGTGGTAGGAGCAGGTTGGCTGGTCGTCTTCCCCGATGCGATCATTGCGTTTGACTCGGTTGCGGCGGATCAACACATTTGCAACCGCATCCGCACGACGTTGCAGGTGGACGCCCTGCCGAGCTTTATGGCCTATTTGGCTACAGTGCCTGCCTATGGTGACCTGCTCTTCCACGAGGAGACGGGGACGCCGATCCATTCGGGGCCGATTGATGGGCTGCCCGGCACTGAGGCGATTGCTCGTACCGTTGCCTTTTTGGAGGAACGTGGCCTCGGCAAGGGGCGCAAGAACTACAAGATGCGTGATTGGCTGATCAGCCGCCAACGCTACTGGGGCACGCCGATTCCGATTATTCATCGTGAGGATGGCCTGGAGGCGCTGGTGCCCGATGCGGAGTTGCCAGTGACTCTGCCTGGCGTGGAGAGCTATGAGCCCACGGCGACAGGTGAGTCGCCTCTGGCCCAGATTGACGACTGGGTCAATGTGGTGCTACCCGAAGGACAACGCGGGCGGCGCGAGACCGATACGATGGGCACGTTTGCCTGCTCGTCCTGGTACTTTATGCGCTTCATTGATCCGCGTAACCCCACCATGCTGGCCAATGCTGAAGAGTTGGCCTATTGGATGCCCGTGGATATGTATGTCGGCGGGGCCGAACATGCCGTGATGCACCTGCTCTATGCACGCTTCTGGACCAAGTTCCTCTATGATCTTGGCGTCCTGCCCTGCTTTGAGCCCTTCCAGAGCCTGCGGAACCAAGGGCTGATTCTGGCGCCAGCGAAAGAGGTAGACGGCCAGGTCATCATCGAGAAGATGTCCAAGTCGAAGAACAACATCATCACCCCCGATAAAGTGGTGGCCAGCCACGGGGCCGATGCGCTACGCGGCTACGAGTGCTTCATCTCCGACTTTGAGGCGGCGGTACCCTGGAGTGTTGACGGCGTACCGGGCATCCGCCGCTGGCTCGACCGGGTCTGGCGGATTGTGCTTCACGCCGAGCATGAGCGTAGCCACGGGCAAGCGGCGAGCTACAGCGAACGCCAGTTGCAACGCATCACCCACCAGACGATCATGCGCGTCGAGAACGACATCAGGAACTTCAAGTTCAACACCATGGTCGCGGCGCTGATGGAGTTCACCAACAGCCTCTACCGGGCGCGTGATGCTGGTTTGGTGCAGACCCCCGCGTGGGCCGAAGCGATCAAGACGCTCATGCTGCTGGTCGCCCCGGTTGCGCCCCACCTAGCCGAAGAACTCTGGGCCCGTACTGGCCATAGCTACAGCATCCACCAACAGGCTTGGCCGATTGCCAATGCCGAACTCGCCGCCGACGAGGAGGTTGAAGTTGTCCTGCAGGTCAACGGCAAAGTGCGCGACAAACTCACCGTACCCGTAGATGCCGACGAAGAGCAATTGCGGGCTCTCGCCATGGCCAACGAGCGGGTAAAGAGCTTCATCGGCGAACGGAGCATCCGCAAAGTGATTGTGGTGCCGAGGAAGTTGGTAAATGTGGTGGTGTGAGGAGAACGGAAGAACAGAGGAGCAGAAGAACGGAAGAACAGAGGGATTGCTTCGCCACGATACGCCAGTGGGGAGGTTTGGAGGGGCGTAGCCCCTCCAAAATCACCCCATGGTGTGGGGTGTGCGGGCGGCTTTGCCGCCCGCACACCCCACACCATGGGGTTTGGGGCGTAGCCCCAACCTAACTACAAACCATAGTGATAGAAGAACGACAGATTGGAACACTCCTCAGAACCGAGAAGCGAACCGCCCACATGGTGGTTCTTCCCCTACGCCGCGCTGCTGATTGGAGGCATGCTCTTCATGCTGCGGCGTTTGGTCTTGCCGACCTCGTTTGAGTTGGCGGGGGTACCCTTTACCATTGCGATCAACTCGGCGCTGAACCTATGCTACACACGCCCCGGCTTGATCACATGTAGCGACGCGATCATTGTTGTGCTGACAAGCTTGGCGGTAGCGATTGGTGCTGGTTGGCGCAGTTGGGGGCGCATGTTCTTTGCGCTGATCTTCGTCGTGACGCCCATCGGGCTCTACATTCTCTCCGGGCCGATCTGGCTCTGGTTGCCCACATTGGCGCTGTTGCCCGTAGTTATTGAGGGCGGGAGTCGGCTCTTGGCACCATATCTGATTGACGAGTAGAAATTAGGCGGGTGTGAGAGAACCAGGTTCCCGCGCACCCGCCCATTCTATGCGTAACTTAGTTACGCAAAAACACACACAACCGTACCCCCGATTCTGTTCTAGCCGCCATCTCTCTCTCCGCAACAGCGGAGGCCCCTTGTAGCGCGCCGGGTGTTACCCGGACTGCCCGCAGAGCTGCGATGCGAGTGAACGAGGTGGTACCAACGCACAAAGCCCATGGCTCATGCTCCCACCAATGAGCCCACCCCACGCACCTTGCTCCCCATGAGCCGGCGCAGTCGCCTGGCCGCCGACATCACTGCCGACGCCGGTGGTCACTTACACCACCCTTTCACCCCTTACCTGTGCCCTTGCGGGCCATCGGCGGGACTGCTCTCTGTTGCCGTCTTGCGTCACACGGGCGTTACCACCCGCGTGCCCCCGCTTACCGTTTCGCGGGGCAGCCTTCCAACCTTATGGGTTGGGCGAGGAGTCGGGAAGTTCCTCTGGGGGTTGGCCCCAGCGGCGGCTCGTTGTGTGTTAGCTTACGCTAAAGTATACCATGCACCCAAACCTGTGTCATTCCTTGACATTCGGAAAACGCTGATGATATACTCTAGTTAAGGATGTTGAAATAGTAACTGATACCGAAAGTAACCCATGGCGACGGAGCGCAAAGAGCAAGGCTCAACCCGGCGCAGCATCCTTCAACTTTTGCGTCGCCACGGCGAGATGACGGCGCTTGAGTTGAGCGAGTGTCTGTATGTGGGGGCGGTTGGCATCCGCCAGCACCTCGGGTTGTTGGAACGCGATGGTTTAGTCCAGATCGTCGGTTTGCGCCGGGGCGTTGGTCGTCCGGCCAATCTCTATGCCTTGACCCCCAGGGCAGAAGAGAGTTTTCCGCGCCGCTATGATCGCTTGGCGCTCGATCTGATCCACCATGTTGAACGCCACGGCGGTGAGACGGCGGTGACCGAGATGCTGGCCGGGCGTCGTCAGCGTCAATTGCGTGATCTTGCGCCCCATCTGGCTGACCAGACTTGCCGCGAACGGGTGGCAACGCTCACCAACCTGCTTGCCGAGCAGGGCTATATGTGTGAGTGGGAAGAGGAAGAGGATGGTTCACTCATCCTTACCGAGTATAACTGTCCGGTTGATTGTGTTGCCCGTCAGTGTCTGCAACTCTGCGACCAAGAGGTAAAGCTCTATCGTGAACTCTTGGCTGCACCTGTGATCCAAGAGATCACCCTTGCTCAAGGGGGCGGCTGCTGTCGCTATCGCATTACGCCTGTTGATTAATGGAGGTACCAAGAATGCCGTTTGAACTCGCGCCTTTGCCCTATGCCTACGACGCCCTTGAACCCCACATTGATGAAGCGACAATGCGCTTTCATCATGATAACCACCATAATACCTATGTGACCAACCTGAACAATGCGCTGGCCAAGTATCCCCAGTTGGCCGATCAGAGCCTTGAGCAATTGCTGACCAAGCTTGACGAGCTACCCGATGATATTCGTATGGTGGTGCGGAACAATGGCGGCGGCCACTGGAACCACACCTTCTTCTGGCAAATTATGGCCGCTGGCGGCGGTGCGCCAAGTGGGGCGCTTGCTGAAGCGATCAATGCTAGTTTTGGGAGCTTTGAGACCTTTAAGGAGCAGTTTAAGGCCGCTGGTTTAGGCCGCTTTGGCTCTGGCTGGGCCTGGCTCGTGAGTGACGCCGCTGGGACGCTGAGTATCGTAAGTACCCCCAATCAAGATAATCCGCTCATGGAGGGCAAGACCGCCATTCTGGGCGTGGATGTCTGGGAACACGCCTACTACCTCAAGTACCAGTTTAAGCGTCCGGCCTACCTCGACGCCTGGTGGAATGTGGTCAACTGGCCCAAGGTGGCTGAATTGTACGCGGCGGCACAGAAGGCATAGGCGCACAAGGCGCAGGCTGCACATCTTACGAGTATGCGTGAGGCACAGAGGCAAGGGCTTCATGCTCTCATACATGGCTTCCCCCCCCGTGCCATTTCCACGTTGTGGAAATGGCACGGGGGGTGTTGTGTTTTTTGTTTACCCCCCTACTTCTCCGCCAGACGATAGGCTGCGACTGTCTCTTGGAGCATCTTGGCTAGGTTGCTTAGGTCCTGTGCGGCTCGCTCGGCTTGGCGTGTGGAACTGAGCGTCTGTTGGGTGGCTTGCTGGATTGAGGTGATCGCCTGTACCACCTGTTCGAGGCCACTCACCGCTTGCCGGGCGCCCGAAGCCATCTGGACATTGGTCTGGGTGCCGGTTTCGACTTCGGCGGCGATGCGGTGGATCAGGTCGCCCGCGCGGGTGATCATGCCGCTGCCCTGCTCGACCCGCCGGGTGCCCTCTTCGGTCACCATGACGGCGGCGTTGCTCGCCTTCTGGATTTCGTTGAGGATGTCACGTACCTGTACGGTGGCCGCTTTGGAGCGTTCGGCAAGGGCGCGAACATTCTGAGCGACGACGGCGAAGCTCTTGCCCTGCTCGCCCGCACGGGCGGCTTCAATCGCGGCATTGAGTGCGAGGAGGTTGCTCTGGTCGGCGATCTCGCTCACCGATGTGGTAATCGTGCCAATCGCTTGGGTCTGTTCAGCGAGGGCCATAATGGTCTGGGCGATGCTTTCGACACAATCGCGCACCTGGTTCATACCCTGGATGCTCTCTTCCACCGTGGTGGTGCCTTCGCGGGCGAGCTTGAGCGCCGCCTGGCCGTCTTCGGCGACGCGGGTGGCCTGTTCATCCGAGTAGCGCGTGATCTGTTTGACCTGCTCGACGGTTGCGGAGGTTTGGGTGACAGCAGAGACCTGTTCGGTGGCACTGGCGGCCTGTTGGGTGGTGGCGGCGAGGATTTCGCTCGCTGCGCTGGCAATGTCTGCCGCAGCGCGCCGCAGTTGCCCCGTGAGCATGGTCAGGCTCTCGACCATTTCGTTGAGGCCGTGGCCCAATTGCCCAAGTGAGCCATTGGTACGCACGTTGAGGCGCTGGGCTAGGTTGCCCTGGGCAACTGCCTGAACAAAGCTCTGGTACTCGGCAACAGTTTGCTCCAATTCGGCCCGCCCCTGCGCTTCCGCCTCTTGGAGCCGTTGGGCCTCGGCTTTTGCTGTGTTCGCCTCGCTAATGCGCTCCAACAGCGTATCGGCCATACTGTTGAAGCGCTGCGCTAAGATACCAATCTCATCTTGGCGCTCTACGTTGATGCGTCGTTGTAGATCACCCTGAGCCACCGCACTTACCGTCTCAACCAAATGGTTCAGTGGATTGTTCAGCGACCAGCGCATCACCAAGACAGTGACAACAATCGCAAGCACCGTAGCGATCAGGGTCAACACCAGGGCGAGGTTGGTCTGGGCATGCACCGACTCATAGAACTGATCGGTGGGAACACGATGGACATAGTACCAAGGCATGCTGCGCATAGGGCGAATGACCGATTCCCCCGGCACATTGGCATTCAGTTCACCAGCAAAGAACTCCTGTTCACTACGATTGCGTTGCAAAGCCAGAATACTCTCGCTCAACTCATGTAGATCGGTGGCTGCTGCCAGCAAGTTTGCGGTGGCTGGCCCAAAGCGCTGCTCGCTGATCATACGGGTTCGCACCGCTTCCGGGAGCGGATTGGCGGGCCGCAGGAGCAATTCTGGCCTGCTGGGGACACTCAGACGAATGCCATGTTCATCAAGGAGTACACTATAACTGCCAGCACCACTGCGATCCGTATCGAGATCAACAAGCGCATGGAGTGAATCGAGATCGGTACGCACATCCACTAAGCCAATCATGGTACGATTGGCCCCATAGACTGGCGCGATGAAATGGATGCTAATCTCATTCGAGTTTGGCTCACTGCCAACATCCGATATTGTCGGCACCCCATTGAGGCCACTGCGAATTTCGGGGCGGGTACCACGATCTTGGCCAAGAATAGCCTCATCGGTACTGAGTACCACGCGCCCGCGTATATCAAGCAGTGAAACCGCAACATAATCATAGGACTCACGCGCCGCATCAATCACCGCCTGACCACGCGCCCGTGCTTCGGGATCGTTCTGCTCACTCAACATCACAATGATCAGCGGCAATTGGGCAAAGAGCCGCACAGAGGCGAGGCGGTCGGCGAGGTAACGTTCAACCCGTTCAACCCCATTGATCGCTTGGGTGTCAATCTGCTGTTGGGTAGCCGCAAAGACATTGTTACTGGCTAAATTGTTGGTCACTAACGTTAAACTAAGCATCGCAATGAGTGCAATGCTCAAGGTTACCAAGACCATACGGCTACTCAAGGAGCGTACTGGTGAAAAGCGTGCAAACATACCAACCTCCCGCACTCAAGACAGTTATGGCTCGCTGACATCACGCGGCGCGCCGAGGGCCGTTGGTCAGGCGTTGTTTTTAGGGATGGTTTCAAGGTACTTTACAGTTTGTGCCATTAGGTAGTGCCGACTTTAGTCGGCTGAGGTCGCCGACAACCCTTGGATGCCGACTAAAGTCGGCACTACGACGGTAAAGCTGAACGTGCGTTTCTGAAACCATCCCTCACGTCAAAATTATACGACTCTGATAGCACGGGGGTATTACGGGGTTAGGGCGATGATACCCGTTGGCTCATTCTGTCAATCTGTGATATAATCGCGTCGGTACTTACAAACGCAAGATTGATCGAACGGCGGGCGGCGCCAGGCCCGTGCGCGATTATTGAGGAGGCATTATGGCGCTTGAGAAGGGCGAAAAGTCCAATCTTATCGGTGGTTACCAAGTCCATAGCACTGATACCGGCTCGCCGGAGGTGCAGGTGGCCCTGTTGACCGAACGGATCAACCAGTTGATTGATCACCTGCGTATTCACATTCACGACCACCACTCGCGCCGCGGGTTGCTCAAGCTTGTCGGACGCCGTCGGCGCTTGCTTAACTATTTGCAGAGCCGTGACAAAGATCGCTACCGCAGTGTCATTGAGCGCCTTGGCCTACGCCGCTAAGCCTGAGTATGGTGCTATGGGAGCGTGCTACGGATCACATAGGAGCATCGGCGGATCAGAGCCGCTGATGCTCCTATGGCTTTTAAGGAGATATTAAAAGGAAACGTATGTCTGAACAACAGGTCTTTACGGTCAGTACCGAAATCGCTGGCCGGACGCTTACACTTGAGGCGGGGCGCTTCGCTGAACAGGCCGATGGTGCCGTGACGGTGCGCTATGGCGATACGATGCTGCTCGTGACCGTGGTCGGGGCTAAGGATGCCCGCGAAGGGATCGATTTTTTTCCGCTGACGATTGATTATGAAGAGCGGATGTATTCCGCAGGTAGAATTCCTGGTAACTTCTTTAAGCGCGAAGGTCGCCCCACGACAACTGCGATCCTCATTTCGCGCCTCACCGACCGCCCCCTGCGTCCGCTCTTTCCCAAGGGCTACCAGAATGAAATCCAGATCACTGTGACCACCTTCTCGATGGATATGGTCAATGATCCTAGCTCCCTTGCGATCATTGGGGCCTCGGCAGCTTTGGCGATTAGCGACATCCCCTTTGCTGGCCCCGTCGGCGCGGTGCAGATGGGCTACTTTGATGGTGCGCTTGTGGCTAATCCGCTGATGCAGGACATGGAGCGTAGCCGTCTTGATCTCATGGTTGCCGGTACCAAAGATGCGGTGCTGATGGTTGAGGCCGGAGCCTATGAATTGACTGAAGACGAGATGCTCCAAGCGGTCGTTGATGGTCACACTGTCTGTAAGCAACTCTGTGAACTCCAAGAAGAGTTGGTACGACTCTGTGGCAAGCCGAAGCGCGAGTTTGTGCCTCCGCCCGCCGATACTTCGCTCGAAGAGAGTATTAGCACATGGATGGGCCAGCGGCTGCGCGAGGCGGTGCGTAGCGCGGTGAAGCAGGACCGCGAGCGCAATACGCAGGCGCTGAAGGAAGAGGTGATTGCCCACTTTACCGCCGATGAGCCTGAAGAGGAGTTGCCCGCTCGCAGCAGAGAGGTTGATAAGGCGTTCGAGAAGTTGCTTAAGGCAGAGGTGCGTGACGCCATTCTTGATGATGGTATGCGCGTTGATGGCCGTCAGCCCGACGAGGTACGCCCGATTAGTGTTGATGTGGGGGTCATTCCACGGGTACACGGCTCTGGCCTCTTTAACCGTGGGCAGACCCAGGTGCTAACGATTACGACCCTTGGTTCGCCTAGCGATGAGCAGCGGCTTGATGATCTTGGGATTGAGACAACCAAGCGCTATATTCACCACTACAATTTCCCGCCCTTCAGCACGGGTGAAGCAAAGCGCATTGGTTCGCCGCGCCGCCGCGATATTGGCCACGGTGCCCTGGCGGAACGCTCGCTCTATGCGGTGCTGCCGTCGCAAAACGAGTTCCCCTATACCCTGCGGCTTGTCTCGGAGGTGCTGAGTTCCAATGGTTCCTCCTCGATGGCCTCGGTCTGTGGTTCCTCGCTCAGCCTGATGGATGCGGGCGTACCGCTCAAAACCCCAGTGGCCGGGGTGGCCATGGGCCTGATTACCGCCCCCGATGGGCGTTGGAAGGTTCTCACCGACATCCAGGGGCTTGAGGATGCGCTCGGCGATATGGACTTCAAGGTGGCTGGGAGCGCCAGCGGGATCACGGGGCTCCAGATGGATATTAAGACCACTGGGATCACCTATGACATTATGCGCCAGGCGTTTGAACAGGCGCGCTTGGGCCGCCTCTTCATCCTTGACAAGATGAATGCGGTGATCAGTGCAGGCCGCGCTGAGATGTCGCCCCATGCTCCGCGTATTATCACCCTACAGATTCCCGTTGAGAAAATCGGTGCGCTGATTGGGCCGGGAGGCAAAACCATCCGCAGTATTGTGGAGAATACCGGCGCTCAGATTGATGTCGAAGATGATGGGCGGGTCTTTGTCACCACTGCCGACGGTAACGCTGCGAAAGCCGCAGTCGCAATGGTGGAGGGCCTTACCCGCGAAGCTAAGGTGGGCGACATTTTCCTGGGTAAAGTGGTGAGCATTCGCCCCTTTGGGGCCTTCGTGAACATCCTGCCCGGCAAAGACGGCATGGTGCATGTCTCGGAACTGGCCGAAACCCGCGTTGAGAATGTGGAAGATGTGATTCAACTCGGTGACGAGATCAACGTGATGGTGATCGGTGTTGATGCGGCTACCGGCAAGATTAGCCTCAGCCGCCGCGCCGTACTCACCGGCGAGTCGCCCGAAGATCGGCGCACCGCTGGTGGCGGCGGTGCCTCGCGTGATCGTGGCCCACGCGACCGTGGTGATCGTGGCGACCGTGGCGACCGTGGCGGGCCGCCACGCGGCGGCGACCGCCCACGCCCACGGCGGCGTGATGATGAGCGCTGAGGGATCATTGACACCGAATAGAGCTTGGTGATGCTCTGGATGGCCCTCACCCCCTACCCCTCTTCCTTTATGGGCGGACAGAAAATATGTGCGTTGCCACGCAAAAACCGCATTGCAACACCAAGAATCTTGATGTCTTCGCCCCCTCTCCCACTTGTGGGAGAGGGGGAAGGGGGGTGAGGGCCAACCAGCGCATCTCCATCAGGAATCCGCATGCACCCGCACAAAAATTCTACGCCCCTCTCCCACGTGGTGGGAGAGGGGCGCAGGCACCGCTGTTTTGGGTTGAACCCAAAACCTCTGTGCCCTCGGTGCCTCTGTGGTGAAAACCTCTGTGTCCTCTACACCCTCTACACCCTCAAATCTGATCCAAATAGTCCTTGAGCAGCTTGCCCAAACGGGGGTGGCGCAGTTTACGCAGGGCTTTCACCTCGATCTGGCGCACCCGCTCGCGGGTGACACCAAAGGCTTTGCCGACCTCTTCAAGGGTGCGCGGTTGGCCGTCGGAGAGGCCGTAGCGCAACTCGAGGACGCGCCGCTCCCGTTCGGTAAGCTGGTCGAGCGCAGTGGTAATCTGGTCGCGCAGCATCCCACTGGCGGCAGCATCGTCGGCGTCGAGGGCATGGGGATCAGGAATGAAATCGGCGAGAGTACTGTCGGCCTCCTCGCCCACGGGAGTCGCTAACGAGACTGGGTCTTGGGCGGTGCGGCGCAGTTCACGCAGCTTCTCTTCGCTCATCTCGAGATGATGGGCCAATTCGCTGTCGTTGGGTTCACGGCCTAAGCTCTGGGTCAACTGGCGACGGGCGGCCTGAATGCGGTTGAGGGTTTCGCCCAGATGGACAGGCAGACGCACAAGCCGCGATTGATCGGCTAGAGCCCGCGAGAGCGCCTGTTTGATCCACCATGTGGCGTAGGTGCTGAACTTAAAGCCCTTTTCGTGGTCAAATTTTTCAATCGCACGCAACAGACCCAAGCTACCCTCTTGGATGAGATCGAGCAGGGGCAGGCCGCGGTCGCGGTAGCGTTTGGCAATACTCACCACGAGGCGCAGGTTGGCTGCGGCCATTTGCTGGCGGGCCTCATTGCCCAATTCGAGGTCGCGTTGCCATTGCTGATACTCTGGGCTGCCCGGTTCGGCCTCTTTGAGCCGCTGTTCGGCCTCTTGGCCCTTGACAATCGCTTGAGCCAAACGCTTCTCTTGGTCATGGGTGAGCAGTTGGACCTGGCCGATTTCACGGAGGTAGAGGCGCACACTATCGCCCAAGAGGGCATCGGAGAGATCACCGTCTAGTTCGGCGAGGTTGGTACTGACCACATCTTCCTCTTCCGACTCGCGCACGGGGATGTCGGCCTCAGAAAGAGCGGCGTAGATCATATCAATTGCGTCGGTGGCATCCTCCGGGTTGGGAACCAGCGCTTGGATCTCTTCAAGCGTAACGAAGGTCCGTGCGCGGCCATGGTCGAGCAGGCGTTGGATGTCGGCCTGGCTGACGGTATTGGGCGTTCGCACGGCTTCGGGTTGCGTTTGAGACATAACTATTCCTTCGCTGGCCAGCTTTCTGTCAAGAGGACGGGGTGCCATTGTTTGTGAGGGTGGATGTCTTGTATTCTAGCATATTCGCCAAAAGTCGGGCGCGAGCACACAAGCCATACGCCTTTTGGTACAATGGGTATAGTTGAGATGTTTGGGATGGTTCGGAGGAATTTTGCCGTTTGCGAGGACGCGAGGACGTGAGGACGCGAGGACGCGAAGCTAGCGCGTCTTCGCCTCACGCATCCTCGCAGGCTAGTAAAGCAACCTTACGCTTTTCTAAAACCATCCCTTTGGCCTGTTTACCCCGGAGACACTTATGAGCATAGCTGATGCGTTCGTGCTGCTGCGCGATGAAGAGATAGAGGAGTTAAAGACCCGTGCGCGTCTCTATCGTCATGAACGGAGTGGCGCTGAAGTACTCTCGTTAGAGAATGACGATGAGAATAAGTGCTTTGGGGTCACCTTCCGTACCCCGCCAGAGGATCATACCGGCATTGCCCATATCCTTGAACATGCCGTACTCTGTGGTTCGGCGAAGTATCCGGTGAAGAAGCCCTTCTTTGAGCTGATTAAGAGCTCGGTGAAGACTTTTCTCAATGCGATGACCTACCCGGATAAGACGACCTATCCGGTGGCGTCTACCAATTTGACCGATTTCTACCATTTGGTTGATGTCTACCTTGATGCGGTCTTCTTCCCCAAGCTTGGGCCGGAAGTGCTGAAGCAGGAGGGTTGGCATTTTGCCCTGCCCACCAAGGATGCGCCCCTGAAATTTGGCGGCGTGGTCTTTAATGAGATGAAGGGGCAGTATTCGTCGCCCGATTACTTGCTCTACCGTGCGGGCATAGAGGCCATTTTTCCCGACACAACCTATGGCGTCTCTTCGGGTGGTAATCCGCAGTATATTCCTGAGCTTACCTACGAGGCGTTCCAGCAGTTTCATGCCACCCTCTACCATCCCTCGAATGCCCGCATCTTCTTCTATGGTGATGACGATCCAGAGCAGCGCTTAACGCTGCTGGCGGCCTATTTGGATCAGTTTGAGGCGTTAGCCAGTCCGCCACAGATTGGCTTGCAGACGCGCTTCAGCGAACCACGCACCGTCGAACAGACCTATGCGGTCTCGCCAGAGGAGCAGGGCCAGAAAAAGGGCATGGTGACGCTCAATTGGATGCTGGATGCAGAACAGAACCAGACGCGCATTTTGGCCCTAGACATCCTGAGCTATTTGCTGATTGGTACACCCGCTGCGCCGCTCTACCAAGCCCTGATGGATTCGCGTTTGGGCGAGAGCCTGACCGGCAGCGGCTACTACCACGGTCTCCTGCAGCACACCTTTAGCGTTGGCTTGAAGGGCATTGATCCCGCTCAGGCCGCTACGGTGGAAACCTTGATCGTGGAGACACTCACCAGCTTGGCCGACACGGGGTTTGATGATGACCAGATTGCGGCGGCGCTCAATACAATGGAGTTTGCGCTACGCGAGAACAATACCGGCTCGTTCCCGCGTGGCCTGAGCCTGATGCTGCGTAGCCTCAGCACCTGGCTCTATGAGGGCGATCCCTTGGCCCCGTTGCGCTATGAGGTGCCCTTGGCCGAGGTGAAGGCTATGCTGGAACGGCGCGAGCCGATCTTTCAGCAGTTGATCCGCGCCCACCTGCTTGAAAACTCCCACCGCGTCCGCGTGCTGCTGCGCCCCGATCCGGAACACGCCGCCCGCGAAGCGGCCCACGAGCAGGCCCGTCTCGATGCCGCCCGTGCCAGTATGGACGACGCGACCCTCGAACGGCTCGTGGCCGAGACGCAGGCGCTCAAGGCGCTGCAAGAGCAGCCCGATGCGCCCGAAGAGCTCGCCAAGATTCCGACGCTGCACATTGCCGATCTGGATCGTCAGGCTAAACAGATTCCCAGTGAGCTACGGACGGCTGGCGAGACCCCGCTGCTCTACCATGATCTCTTTACCAATGGCGTGATCTATTTGGATCTGGCCTTTGACCTACGCAGCCTACCGACCGAGTTGCTGCCGTTGGCCCCCATTTTTGCGCGTATGCTCACCGAGATGGGCACGACCGAAGAGGATTTTGTGCGGCTCTTGCGCCGGATTGGGCGGCACACGGGCGGGATTGGCGCTACCGTGATGACGGCCAACCATCTGCCGACGGGCGACTATTTGGGGCGCTTTACCATCAGGGGCAAAGCGACGGTAGCCCAAGGACCGCAGTTGCTGGCGATTCTGCAGGATGTCCTGCTCAAGTTGCGGCTCGATGACCCGGAGCGTTTGCGCCAGATTGTGACCAAGAGCCGGGTAGCGAAGGAGTCGGGCTTGGTGCCAGCGGGCAACGCCTATGCGCGCAAGCGCAGCGCGGCGCGCCTTGAGCCCTCGGAGTGGGCCGATGAGCAGATGGCGGGCATTAGCAGCATCTTCTTCCTACGCGAGCTAGAGCAGCGCATCCAGGCCGATTGGCCAGGGGTGTTGGCCCAACTTGAGGCTCTGCGTCAGCATTTGGTGAACCGCAGTGGCCTCTTGCTCAACTTGACCCTCGATGAGGCGGGCTACCGCGAGTTAGCACCGCAGCTCGCTGAGTTTACGGCGGCACTGCCGAGCAGCAACTACACCCCGGCAATTTGGTCGGTAAGCGCAGCGGGCCCGGGCGAAGGCCTCATCATCCCGGCGCGGGTCAACTATGTAGCCCAAGTGGTCAACTTGCAGCGTCTAGGGCTTGAGGTAGGCGGCGCAGCGGGCATGGTGACGCGCTGGCTCAGCATTGGCTACCTACTGGATCGCATTCGCGTGCAGGGTGGAGCCTATAGTGCAGGCTGTAGCTACGACCGCACCAGCGGGCTGCTGGCCGCAACCTCCTACCGTGATCCCAACCTCCTCAAGACCCTGCAGGTCTACGCTGAACTGGGCGACTTCTTACGCAGTGTGCCGCTCGATGACCAGACGGTGGAACGGGCAATCATTGGTGCGATTGGCGACTTAGATGCCTACCAGTTACCTGATGCCAAGGGGACGTCGGCGTTTCTACGCCATCTATGCGGCGTGAGTGATGCATGGCGTCAGCAGATGCGCGAAGCGATCCTCGACGCCAGCGCCGCCGACTTCCGGGCCTTCGCCGAGGCTGCCGACGCCCTGCGCGAGCATGGGGTAAGCTGCGTTGTCGGCAGCGAAGAGACAATCCTCAATGCCAACCGCGAACGCCCGGGCTTGTTGACGCCGGTAAAAGTTCTTTGAAATTCAACTCAACATTACCGTCGTAGTGCCGACGTTAGTCGGCATCCTGGGGTTGTCGGCGACCTATGGGGCAAACGTAGTGCCGACGTTAGTCGGCATCCTGGGGTTGTCGGCGACCTATGGGGCAAACGTAGTGCCGACGTTAGTCGGCATCCTGGGGTTGTCGGCGACCTCAGCCGACTAAAGTCGGCACTACCTACCCTACCCTAACAAAAAATTCTTCTGGGGCGGCGCAGCCGCCCCCAACCCCCCGCCGGAGGAAGGAGTTTCTGTTTGCCTCGAAAGAACGATTGGCGCTACCCAACTGATGCCTTTGGACTGCCGGAGGGTCTATTGGCGGCATTGGTGGGTGCGGCGCTCTTGGTTGGTACATTTGCACTGGCGAGCTACCCGATTCCGATGAGTGCGGCGGCACGTTGGGGTAGTTTGACCACCTTTACCCTGTTGGCGCTGGCCGTGACGCTACCGGGCTGTGCGGCGCTCTATGATGGCTTGGGGCGGGTGGTGCGCCACGATCTACGGGCCTTTGGAGTGTTACTGGCGCTTTTGCCTGTTCTCTATGTGGCCTATGCACAGACGGTGCGTGCATTGGATCTGAGTGGTATGCTGGCGGCGCTGGCGATCACCCTGCTGCCAGCGGTCATGCTGGTGCGGGCCCGCAGCCAACGGCAACCCACACCGCTCGATGCAATCGGCTTGGGCTATCTGGCGGTAGCACTCTGGTTGGGCCTATTGCCCCCCTTGACCCTGCCGGAACACATGGGATTGGTCGGTTTCTTTGAGTTGGCGAGTATCCCATTGCTCTTGTTGCTCTTTGCGGTACGCGGCTGGCCTGGGGTGGGTTATAGTTGGCATCTGAGCCCTCGTGAGCTACGCACGGCGCTACTGGCTGGCGTCGTGGCGCTCTTGCTGGTAGGTAGCAGCGGCTGGGCCAGTGGCAACCTCAGCCTGGTTAGTCCGCTGCCAACTGCGGGGACATTGCTGCTTGGCGCGGTGAAAGCCTACTTCTTTGTGGCTTTGCCTGTGGAACTGTTGTTGCGTAGCGGCATCCAGCAGGGCTTGGCCCGCGCTATGGAGGGCGGCAGTTTGGATGCAGTAAGCCCATGGCTGGCCTTGATCAGCGCCGCGACCGTCTGGGCTGCCTTGGGCATGCTGCGGGGCGGCTGGTTCGGCATGTTCAGCGGGGCCGCAATTGGGCTGGCTGGCGGCTGGACTTACATGCGAACTGGCAAGGTCACAGCCGCCGCGATTAGTCACTTTTTGATCGTTTGGATGCTTGAGAGTGTAACGTGAGATTGGGGCTACGCTCCAAATCCTCTTGTTGTTTGGTGTTGACGGCTTCGCCGTCAACACCAAACAACAAGAGGATTCTTGAAGGAGGCGCAGCCTCCCCTAAGAAGCTGTCTGAAAAGCTAGTGGGCACATGTTGGAGTGCCGGCTTTAGCCGGCTAAAGCCGGCACTCCAACGTCAGTTCATAGACTTTTCAGACAGCCTCTAAGCCCCCGCCGGGGGCTTAACGCCATAAAGCTTACGTAAAGGGGCATCTATGAGCGCAACTACGCCCGACTACCCCGTTGATGATCGCCGTGAGTTGGTTGGCTGGTATTTTTACGATTGGGCGAACTCGGTCTTTTCCACAACGGTTGTAACGGTCTTCTTAGGGCCATATTTGACAGCGGTAGCGCGGGCGGCTGCCGACAGCGAAGGTTTCGTCTATCCCTTGGGGATTCCGTTGGCAGCGGGATCATTCTTTGCCTATATGGTTTCGCTCTCGGTGTTGTTGCAGGTCTTTTTTCTGCCGATTCTGGGCGCAATCGCCGACTACTCGCGGGCGAAGAAGCTGTTCATGGGCATTTTTGCCTATATCGGCGCATTTGCGACGATGGGCCTCTACTTCTTGGAGGGCGACAGGTATCTGTTGGGTGGGGGCTTGTTTGTGATCGCCAACCTTGCCTTTGGCGCATCAATGGTCTTTTACAACGCCTTTCTGCCAGAGATTGCCAGCCCAGACAAGCGCGATGAAGCGTCGTCGAAGGGGTGGGCCTTAGGCTACTTGGGGGGCGGCTTGCTCCTGCTGCTCAACTTAATCCTCTTCAACAATGCTGAAGCGCTGGGGATTGAAGAGAGCATGGCGGTACGGATCAGCCTCGCCTCAGCGGGGGTCTGGTGGGCCATCTTTACACTGATTCCCTTGGCGACGATCCGCACACGGGGGGCGGTACGCCGTCTGCCCCCAGGGGAACGCTACATCACCGTTGGCTTCAAGCAGTTAGTCCACACCTTCAAGCAGATGCGTCACAATGGCCATATGCTGCTCTTCTTGGTCGCCTATCTGCTCTACAACGATGGTATCCAAGCGGTGATTGCACTGGCGGCGCTCTTTGGGGCCGAGGAGTTAGGTTTGCCGCAGGGGGTTCTCATTCCGGCGATTCTGATGGTGCAGTTTGTCGCCTTTTTTGGGGCGCTGCTCTTTGGCTGGATCGCCCAACGGATCGGGGCCAAACGGGCCATTGCGGCCAGCTTGGTAATCTGGACAGCCGTCGTGATCTACGGCTACTTCATGCCCGCCGAAGTGCCCGCACAATTCTTCCTACTAGCCGCCGTGATCGCGTTGGTCTTAGGGGGGAGCCAAGCGATCAGCCGTTCGCTCTTCTCACAAATGATCCCGGAAGGGCAAGAGGCGGAATATTTTAGCATCTACGAAGTTGGCGAGCGGGGCACAAGCTGGTTAGCGCCACTCTTCTTTGGCCTAGCCTACCAGATCACCGGCAGCTACCGCATCGCCCTCGTTTCGCTCATGGTCTTCTTCATCTCCGGGCTACTCGTACTGCTCATGGTCAACGTGCGCCGTGCGATTGAAGAGGCGGGCAATCGGGTGCCGGAGCGGGTGTGATACCATTTACGATTGCAGATTGCAGATTGCAGATTGCCGAACATGGCGTCCCAATGGGCGTTAGCATTCTTGATAATGCGGCATGTTCAAGGGTAAGTGGCATGACAAGCTGCATATGCTGGAGTGCAACGTACTCTGCCATAGTTTAGCGAGCTATGCAACGTGGTTGGGTACTATTGCAATTTCACGCGATCTACAAGCTCATCGATCTCAGCATCACTCACATCAGCCATATAGTCGCGCAGCTTCATATGCATGAAGGTGTAGCCGCTACCGAAGCGAGCCAGCAGGCGTATGTTGGCGCAAGCGGTAAAGAAATCTTCGAGACGCCATGGCAAATAGCTATGCTTGGCGAACATAGCTCGTAGCAGCAGATGCTTGGCGAAAGTCTCGCCGCCATAGAAGGACCAAGAGAAGAGCGCAACACCTAAGCCGAAGCAGAGACCAAAGATCCAGCCGATAGTATGGGCAAAGATGAGCGTTAAGACCCCTCCCATAGCGACTGTCCCCATGATGCCAGCAATAGAGCTCACGAGCAGGGCGTTCTTGAGCGATGCCATAATGCCATCTTGGTTCCTCTCATCTGGCTTGATCTCTTGTCCGGTGAGATCGCGTGAGATCAGCAGGACAGCCAATAACCCACCAAAGGAGATGCCGGTCAAGATGCCGAGGAGCGGACTACTAGCGAGGGCAAGGATTGGCGTGATGAAGATGGAGGTCGCAACACCAATCATGATGGAGCGGCGGGCAAGCGCGGAATCAATCGTAAATAGAGATTGATCGCATCAATGCAGCGCTTTTGGTAACCTTCACGCACCTCATTCAGCCCATCCAAGAGCGGAAAAATCCGATCATTCGTAATCAAATCAAGCATCAACTGCCGAGGCAGTTGGTAGGTCACCGCAATCTGTTCAGCCAACCATGTTTGAAATTGTTGCTTGGGGTCTTGCCATGAAGAGAGGTTCACGAGAACCGGAATGGGCAAGTTGACATCATTGCGGGCGTTTTGCAACAGGTGGTGCATGATCGCAAAGAGAATGGTACTCTTGCCCAAACCTGGATCGCCAAGCATGATGAAACGCCCCTCGAAATGAGTGACAATCTCCATCATACCTTGGGATGCTGCTGATCTTCTGGTTTGCTCTTGAGCAACGCCCGTGGCGATGGCTGCTGCTGGACTGTTGGTATAGTAAGAAAGATTGATTTCAACCGTACTTAATTTTTTTACAGCATCATGAGACTGATTACGTACACGATTTTCTATACGTACTAAAATTTGATCGCGTCTATATTTTTCTGGATTATATTGATTGATATAATTAATTGTACAAGCGACGTTGATATTATCACGACCGGCAACGTTACCTATCGTTACGTTACCTCCAACGTGCGTATGCTCACCAAAGTTGATCAGTGCCTGATTTACAGAAAAATTGCGCCCAGCCAAGTTTTCCAAAGCCTGGGCCATTCTCTCAGAATTCGGAGTGAGCGTTTGCCTACTGGTAACACCAAAAGCCGCAAAGACACGCTGGGCAATTACCTCAGCTTGATCATGGAGCTCAGGGGGCAGTACGGCAGCAATCTCAGCGCTGAGTCTGCTTATTTGAGTTGGGGGGGATGGATTGGCTTCTGAAATGGTCATGATGTGATCTATTATATACGAAAGACTTACTGTTTGCTTCTTTTGTTAGCCGTAGGTAATGCCGACGTTAGTCGGCTGAGATCACAAACTACCGTTGGATGCCGACTAACGTCGGCACTCCAACGGTAAAACTGAGGCTGTTTCTGAAACCTTCAACCGTCTCAACCCAGAGCTTTTGACCTCACCAAGCGCAGGCTCAGAATGAGCCATGCCGAGAGACTGAAGGCAACGGCGGCGATGATGATCAGCGGGGTAAAGCCCCAGTGAACTTGGAGCATACCGCAGATCAGCGCACTCAGGGCCCATCCGGCGGCCCAGAGGACGCTTAGCATGCTCATGGCTAGGCCGCGCTGCAGAAAGGGGGTATGCTGCATAATCAGGGCATCGTTCATGGGAAAACTGGCGGCAAGCAAGAGGCCGCGCAGAAAGACGCCTGCTATTGCTAAACTGAGCATTGGTGCGAGCATGAAGAGTAAGCCGATGATGGCAGCAAAACGGAGCAAGGCGGCTCCGCGCTGCAAGCCAAGGGCTTTGCAGACGAATGGGCCAAGGAGGGCGCCTAGGCCCATGCCCAAGCAGCCCAGCGCAAAGACGATGCCTACTGCCGCATCAGGCAAGCCAAAGACATCACGAAAGAAGAGGTTCTGAAAAGGAATGATCGCGCCACCGCCAATCCCTAAGAGTAGCCCTGAGCTAACCAGGCGCAGGATGGAGCGCAACGGCAATGCTTGGCTCTCGGCAGGCACAGTAGCCGCGAGTGCCTGCTCCGGCACTACTGGGAAGCGCCCTCGCAATGGCAGCATCGCCAGCAGGCTCAAGCCGATGACGCTGAGCAAAGCGAAACGATAGGCCACTGTGGCCTGCGGGTCACTGCCGAGCAACCCCGCCACCAGCAGTGGCAGCATGCCCCCTACGCTGCTGCCGACAAGCCCGATCATGAGGGTGGCCGAAGCATTCAGCCCAAAGACATCGGCCCGCTCATCATCGTTGGTTACACTGGCCAACAGTGGCACAAGCGCCATCGTGGCAGTCAGAAAGGCTGCCCCGATGATCGATTGAGCTAGGATTAAGGCCCACAGACTGTGCGATAGCAGCATAAAGCCCCAGCCAAGACAATACACCACCAGTGCCCATAAGGTTGCTCGGCGCGCGTCAAAGCGATCAATCAACATACCCATTGGTACCCCAAAGAAGACTCCGGCCAAGCGGCTGACGGTGGACAATAAGCCTACGGTGTCGGCTCCATACCCCAGGCTTATGAGGTAGAAATTGAAGAGCAGATCCGCAATGCTTATGGCTAAACCAAAGAGGATACTGTGGATGAAAATGCGCCAAACTGGTGGGCTAATGCGTCGTAGATATATCTGAAGAGATAACAGATTCATTGGTGCAACCTCCTTTTTGCAAACCACAACCAAGCCACCCAAATCCATTTGGATTTGGGCTTAAAGGCAGCTCAAAACACCCTCAAGCTGCGAGGGTGTTTGGTACTGCGTTGGTTTGGCGCAATGGAGGGGCTTTGGGGGGCTATGCCCGGTTGCTCGGCGAAGCAGCAGGCTACGTCACAACGTAATACCAATTACCCTTGAACATGCCGCATGATCAAGAACGCTAACGCCCATTGGGACGCCATGTTCGGCAATCTGCAATCTACAATCGTAAATGGTATAAGCCCGCTTCACCATAGCAGTGCGCTCATCACCACGAAGCAGATCAACACCCGCGCAGGAGGCGATGATCCAATGCGGCCATCGTGGAGGCACCAGACGACTCTGGGTATCTTGGTCGAAGCATGAGAGCACGGAGCGCGTACTACGCAACCAGTTCCGCACTTTGGAGCAGATGAGGGATGGTGTGGCTACCGTGATCATAGCTCGTATGCTACACGAAGATACGTTCTTTGGCAATAGAGGACTCAGAACGCCTTGGATGCCACTTGACAAAGCTCAACCATGTAATTACAATGTGATTACTTCATGAAAGGAAGGATTGGAATGAGCACCGTAATGAAAACCCGGCTGGTGAAGATTGGCAATTCCCATGGCATCCGTATTCCCAAGGTCGTGCGTGACCAGATTGGCCTAACTGATACCATCGAACTCGAAGTGGACGGTAGTCGCCTCATTGTCCGCTCGAGTGCCGCGCCGCGAGCCGCTTGGGCCGCACAGTTCCGCCAGATGGCCGAGCGCCAGGATGACGTCTTGCTTGATGCCGATACACCTGCAACGCTCTGGGATAGTACAGAGTGGGAGTGGGAATGAAACGCTTTGATGTCTTTTTGGTCACGCTTGATCCAACCGTCGGGGTGGAGATGCAGAAGACGCGACCATGTCTGATCATC
>NZ_NQWI01000244.1 GCF_002532535.1 Candidatus Viridilinea mediisalina | reverse complement strand
CTGATGCGCTAAAACAGAGGCGGTTTTCACAGTTTCGGCTGAAAACCGGATAAAAGCCCGGGAAATCCAAGAGAGCCTAAAAAACTCTCTACCCCTCTGTGTCCTCTGTGCCTCTGTGGTGAAAAACTCTTTACCTCTCTCCCACCTCTCGCTTCAACACCACCATCGTAATATCATCACTCTGACTCTGGCCACCCACAAAGCTCGCAACCGCCGCCAGCACCGCATGCACAATCTCTTGCGGGCTGCGCTGGTGGTTGGCTTCCAACACCGCAGTGAGCCGTTCGTCGCCAAACAGATCGCGCTCAAGATTCATTGCTTCCGTTACGCCGTCAGTATAAAAGAGCAGCACATCACCAGGTTGTAGCGTACAATACTGCACCTCAAAGCGCGGATCAGGCACAATCCCCAATACAATCCCCTGAGCCCGCAACTGACGCACCTCACCCGTCGCTGCCTCCCAGAGCAGCGGGTAGTTATGGCCACCATTGGCAAAACTCACCTCACCCGTCGCTGTCTCCAGAATCGCGTAGAAACAGGTCACAAACAGCCCCGCCCGCGAATCGGCGAGAATCAGGCGGTTGGCCCGTTGCAGCACCTCGTCTGGCCGACGCCCATCAATGGCCGTTGCCCGCAACAGGGTCCGCGAAAGCGCCATAAAGAGCGCCGCAGGCACACCCTTGTCGGTCACGTCCGCAATCACTATCCCTAAGCGTTGTGCGTTGTAGCAGTCCCGGAGTGCTGATTGTTGCACAAAACGCTTACTACCACGCACCACTAGGCTGCTCGCCCGGTTCGCTGCACTCGGCGCAGCCTGACCAGGCGCACTAGGCAGTTCAATAAAGTCGAAAAAATCCCCGCCAACCTGACGGGCTGCGCGGTAGTAGGCCCAAATCTGATACCCAGGGACATGCGGGCAGCAGTCGGGCAAAAAGCTGGCCTGAATCTCACGGGCAAGATCAAGCTCCTGCTCCAGCTTCTCGCGGGCCAACGCCTCTTGGCTGAGTCGCTCGCGCTCTAGCGTCTGGATGAGGAGATTGCCCAATAGCGCCAACAGTTGCCCCTCTTCCTCGAAGAAATGGCGCGTTGCGTGGGTGTTGACCATCAGCGTTCCAACTGGGACGCCACCAAGCTCCACCGCAAGCCCTAAGTGGCCCATAAAGCCCTGAGCGGCCAGCAGTGTTGGTAATGGACTGAGACTCTCCGCCGCAAGCTCGTTGGCTCGCTCAGGCAGGTACCAGAGATGCGGGCTCGTGGCATCCAAGCTGACCGGCCAAGGGGCATCATGGGGCAGTTGCCAACCATGCGCCGCCCGCAGCACCGCACGCCCTGCGAGTTCATCCGCCTCAATAAAGGCACAAGCATCAGCCTCAAGCAGCCGCGCACCCACCCGCGCCAACCGCTGCAAGGCCGGTTCAAGCGCCTCACTCAACAACAAATCCTGGGAAAGATTCAGCAGCGCCCGCTGCTCTTGTACCCGCCGTATCTTCGCCTGCTCATAGAGCCGTGCCCGCACAATCGCAGCCCCAACAATATTCCCCGCCGTCGCAAGCACATGCTGCTCAAACGGCCCAATCCGGCCCCACTGCGCCATAGCCAGATTCAAAATACCCAGCAACTCATCATTGCTGCGTAACAACACCGATACATGCCGCGCCAAGCCCCACTTGTCACCGAGCGCACCGCGCAGCCGTGAACATGTGACTAGATGTACCGTTTTATCCAAGCGCCCACTGCGGCACAGCTCTTGACAGTCACAATCTCCCTGCCACGCCGGGCCAGGATAGGGCAGTGCAGGCGGTACATTATGGCGCACCGCTAGACTATACCCAGTTTGCTCATCATGCAAAAAGATCCAGCCTGTACTAAAATTCAGCAGCCCCAGCGCATGCTCAAGCGCACGATCCAAAACCTCGCGCAAATTAAGCGCAGCATTAAGCACCTGCGCCAACTCATTCAGCGCCGCTAAGGCTTGCAACCGTTGCTGGGAATCATTCGACGGCATAATCGTTCGTAGTGCAGAGCGCAACTCCCTATGCGTAACTGTTCACACTTCTCCTGGGAGCGCGGGCGTCTCGCCCGCAATGGCATGGATGCGGGCGAGACGCCCGCGCTCCCATGCGGATGTTTTACCCCAAGTCTCAACAGTCACCTCTATGCCGATTGTATCACATCACTGCTTGCATATGGTATCATTAGGGTAAAGATGCAGAAAGCAGGAGAGAGAAGAGGGACTTAGGGAAGCGGATGCTGTTGATTGCCCCGTTGCGTTGCCATCCTGAGCGAAGGTTCGTAGGAACATTCCTGTTTGCGCCGTAGGTAGTGCCGACTTTAGTC
>NZ_NQWI01000243.1 GCF_002532535.1 Candidatus Viridilinea mediisalina | reverse complement strand
GATCTGGCATATCTATCAGGTCTAGTCCGTGCCGCGACACCGGATTAATTTCTGGAAGACCATTAGTCGGCATCCAATGGCAACCTACGACCTCAGCCGACTAAAGTCGGCACTCCGTCGGAGACCAAACTGTAAAGTATCCTAAAACCTTGTCTTTACACATAGTCTCCGACATCATGCGTCATCTCCTCTTCACGCAGCACATGGAAGATATGGAGCGGCATCGTGGCGGGATCGAGTTCCACATAGTTAAAGCCACTCGTCCAAGTATAGCGCACGCCATTGAGCAGATCCTGCACCTCATAGCTCGCACCCAAGCCCCACTCCTCAGCGGGCAATTGCACCCAGCCACGCTGGAGTTTATCGGGGTCGAGGTTGATCACCACAAGGATAAGATTGCTCAGATCGGGCGTCGCTTTACTATAGGCGATAATCTGTTCACTCTCGTGGAAGTCTAGATCCACACGATGGAAGCGTAGACCGGCGTTGCTTTGCAGGGCGGGGTTGGCGCGGCGGATGCGGTTGAGGGCTGCGATGAACCAACTGATATTGCCCGGCTGCTTGAGATCCCAATGGTGGATCTCATACTTTTCGTTATCAATATACTCCTCACGGCCCGGCACCGGCGTATGCAGCAGTTGCTCATAGACGGGGCCATACATGCCCCAATTGGCTGTGAGGGTCGCGGCGAGGGCAGCGCGGGTAAGAAAGACCGAGCGCTGGCCCCCATAGAACTGGGGCGTCAGAATATCGGGCGTATTGGGCCAGAAATTGGGCCCAAAGAACTCACGCGGCTCACCTTGGGTCAACTCAAGCATATACTCAGTCAATTCCCACTTGGAGATACGCCAGGTGAAATAGGTATAGCTCTGCGTAAAGCCCAGTTTCGCCAAGCCATACATCAACTTGGGGCGCGTAAAGGCTTCCGAGAGAAAGATCAGTTCGGGATGCTCGCGCTTCAACTCGTCAATGCACCACTCCCAGAAGCGCAAACTCTTGGTGTGGGGATTATCCACCCGAAAGACGGTCACCCCCTGCGCGATCCAGAAGTCAAAGATACTCTTAAGCTCCTGCCAGAGCCCCTGCCAATCGCTGGTCTCAAAATCGAAGGGATAAATATCCTGGTACTTCTTGGGCGGATTCTCGGCATACTGGATCGTCCCATCGGGGCGAGCGCGGAACCACTCAGGATGCTCGGTGACATAGGGGTGGTCGGGGGCACACTGGAAGGCAATATCGAGGGCCACTTCCAGGCCGTGCTGCTTGGCGGCCTGCACGAGGGCATGGAAATCCTCCAATGTTCCCAATTCGGGCAAAATACTCTTATGGCCCCCTTCAGCGGCCCCGATGGCCCACGGGCTACCGGGCTCAGCGGGTTCAGCGGTGACGCTATTATTCTTGCCCTTGCGGAAGGTGCGCCCAATCGGATGAATGGGAGGCAGATAGAGAATATCAAAGCCCAACTCAGCGACATAGGGCAAGCGGGCAATCACATCACGGAAGGTACCGTGGCGTCCCGGCTCGGTCGCAGTAGAGCGAGGGAAGAGTTCGTACCACGCCGAGCAGCGGGCCAGCGGGCGATCCACCGTCACAGCCAACTCACGCGCATAGGTCGTCGCATAGCGGCGGGGCAGGTAGGTAGCCATCAACTGGGCCAACTCCGGCACAAAGCCAGCCTTCGCATCGCCCGCACGCAGCGACTGCTCAAAGCCGCGCAGGGTAGTTGCATCCACCAAGGGGGCGTGTTCAGCCGCTTCAGCCACCAGATCGGCACCGATGAGCAACTCAACCCGCACATCCTGACTGGCCTCAACGCGCTTATGGAGTTGATGCTCCCAGGTCGCAAAGCGGTCAACCCAGGCAAGCACCGTATAGCAACTACGGCCCACCTGCTCAGGGGTAAAACTAGCCTGCCAGCGGTCATTGCCGAGGTGGCGCATCGGCACCTCGCGCCACGCAGACTCAGCGGCATCGCGGAAACGCAGCACCACTGCAAGAACATCGTGGCCATCGGCAAAGGCATCACAACTCACCACCACCGCCTCACCGACACCACGCTTAATCGGGAAGCGCCCGCCATCTACTTCCGGGGCAACCCGCTCGACAATCACCCGTCGTCGCCCCTCACCGTGGGCGGCCAATCCGTTGAGTGTGGCGGCCTGAGCCACCGGAGCGCCCTCATGGGGCACCTTCGCCTCTGCTGGCATGTGCGCTCCTTTGTATGTATTGGGAAGAACAGAGAACAGGGAACAGGAGAACAGGAGAACAGGAGAACAGGAGAACAGAGAACAGGAGAACAGGAGAACAGGAGAACAGGAGAACAGAGAACAGGAGAACAGGAGAACAGGAGAACAGAGAACAGGAGAAC
>NZ_NQWI01000242.1 GCF_002532535.1 Candidatus Viridilinea mediisalina | reverse complement strand
AGGCTGGCTTCGACAGGCTGGCTTCGACAGGCTGGCTTCGACAGGCTGGCTTCGACAGGCTGGCTTCGACAGGCTGGCTTCGACAGGCTCAGCCACCGAGCCAACGCGCCGCTGGCTGAGCCTGTCGAAGCCAAGCGGCGCGGCCCAAGGCTTTTTCGCGCTAACAACAGACTACCCTGCTCCCTACGTATCAAGAAGAGTGCCATCAGTATACAATGATATAATACCATTTCAGATTGTAGATTGCAGATTGCCGAACATGGCGTCTCAATCCGCTTTAGCGTGCTTGATTATGCGGCATATTCAAGCGTAATTGGTATAATGAGCCGCCCATGTACTTGCTCATGTTTCACGTGAAACACCCCTATGCTCCCTCTGCGTCTACCACGCACCTACTACCTCCAGCGTGCTGTTGCCAGCTATGAGCGGGCCGGTGATGCACGGGCGGCGGCGGCGGTGCTGGCCAACTTTGGTACCCCTGAAGCCCATGCTGAGGCCGCGCAGCGTTACCTTGCTCTGGATGATCTTGCGGCGGCGGGTGAGTCCTTCCTAGCGGCTGATGATCCCGAACGGGCCTTGGCATGCTTCCAGCAGGCCAAGCTGCCCGAACGAGCCCTCGCCTGCCTGGAGCGGCTTGGTGACCTTGCCGCACAGGGGGCGCTTCTGCTTGAGTTGGGCCACTACGATGCCGCGTTACCCCGCCTTACCCAAGCCCTGAGCCAATGCGAAGCAGAGGCCGAACAAGTGCGGCTGCGGTTTCATATAGCCCAAGCCTTGGGCCTCGAGGCGGGTGAGGCCCACTACCGCGCCGCTCTGGCTCAACTAGAACAACTGCCCCTGCATCACACCAGCGTCGCTTCGTGGTTGGCCTTGGCGGCTTGGGGCGAGGCCGTAGGCCGCCATGATCGCATCCAAGAGGGCTATGCTGAAGCGTTGCGCCAACTGGCCGCCCTACAAGATTGGCCCCGCTGGGAGAGCAACGCCCTGCGCTACCAAGCTGCCGCTGAAGCAATGGGCAACCACCGCTTGGCACAACTGCTCAAGGCCGAGTTGGCGGCCTTGAGCGATCCTGTTACCCATACGTTGCCCGCCGATCCCGTGACGCCCCTGCTGACCAGTGGCCAGTGGGCGTTGGCCTTGGCTGAGTTGCAACCCCGCGCCCAGCAGGGCGATCCAAACGCGCTGCTGTTGCTCGCCGTGCTGGTGGAGGGTGCTGCCCGTGGCCATAGCTTGCCCATAGCCCCGCCCCTCACCCAGCGCCTTGAGGCGGCTCGGTTGCTCGCTGAGGTGGGCGACCCCCGCTTGCTCGATCCGGTTCATGGCGATGCGCCCCTGGGTGCCTACTGGTGCTCAATCGAGCCTGGGCCCTTCTGGTATGGTGCCTACCTAGAGGCCGATCAGCAGGAACGGGCCTACCTCAGTTTGCAGCGTGCCGTCATGCCATACCCCTACCGCATCGGGCGCTACCCCGTCACCAACGCCGAATATCGCCACTTTATTGAAGCGGGTGGCTACCAAGAGCCACGCTGGTGGACGGCTCACGGGTGGGACTACCTGCAACACCATAAATGGCGTGCGCCCCACTTTTGGCAGGATGCCGCATGGAACCAGCCCAATCAGCCTGTGGTGGGGGTAACATGGTGGGAAGCTATGGCCTACTGTACATGGTTGACCCATGTGGGCCATCAGCATGGCTGGTTGCCGCAGATTGTCACCCTACGACTGCCCACTTCGCTTGAATGGGAGCGTGCGGCCCGCAGTGACGACCAACGGCGCTACCCGTGGGGCGATCAGCCCGCCGAGCCTGAACATGCCAACTATCAAGCCACTGGTATTGGTCGCACTACGCCGGTGGGTTGCTTTCCGGCAGGCCAAGCCCCCTCTGGCGCCTTGGATCTCGCCGGAAATGTGATGGAATGGCTCAGTACCCCCGTGCATAAGCGCTACCAACCGGAACCCCTCGCCGATGTGAGCGCAGGTGAACGGGTGCTGCTCTCTTGGTCGCACTATGGCGATCACGCTACCCAACTCAACTGCGGCGCCCGCAGCCGCTTTAATCCCTACTATCGCTACCACCTGCGTGGCTTTCGCATCCTGTGGTGTCATACCATTTCGCTAGCCGATAGCCGAACATAACATTCTATAGCGGGCGGGCAGACAATAATACCAATTACGCAGTAGCGCAAAAGGAACGCTGTGTAGGGGCACGGCAGCGCCGTGCCCCTGGGGGCTACGGCGACCACGGGGATGGCACGGCGCTGCCGTGCCCCTGGGGGCTACGGCGACCACGGGGATGGCACGGCGCTGCCGTGCCCCTACGGTCTATGGTCAAGGGAAGCAGAAATTTTTAAGTGTCCCAGCAGCCTGTCATGCTGAACAAAGCGAAGCATCTCGAAATTTGGTTACCA
>NZ_NQWI01000241.1 GCF_002532535.1 Candidatus Viridilinea mediisalina | reverse complement strand
TTCAAGGCCAATGCGATGGCCTTTCAACCGAATAACATCTTCGGCCTGGACATCAAGATAGTGATCGAGGCGCATAGTATGAACTCCTGCGGTAGCGAATCTGCTGGCATGCTATCACATGAGAATACAAGGATCAATATCACTCATCCCTATATCAGTCTGAAACGCGGCCATCACGCCGACCGCCGCGCCCCATCTGTTGGCAATGCGGCGAGCAGCGCCTCGACCGTCGGCTGGTCAGGAGCTTGCAGGATGGCATGGTGCAACGCAGTAAGTTGCTCCGCGTCGGTGCATGATCGGATGTTGCGAACGAGAACTGCAGGCGTGGCGGGAAAGCGGAAGATGACGGCATCCTCGACCAATTCTTGGAGGGCGCGGGAGAGCGCGGTGCGCGTCTGTTGCAACTCATCGGCGTACTTCCTTTCAACCTCCGCGACGTGCTCATTAACGAGATAGGTAATCAAATCTGAACTCATGAGTCGCTCCTTTCCAATCAGGGCCACAAACCGTTCTGTAGGCATAAGCGGTTCAGCAAAAACACCAATGGGTCGGAATAGCCTTGCCACCTCGACGATTGGCTCGCGCATGTGAGACGCCAGATGATGGAATCAAAGGAAGATAACGATGGCAACGAGAGAACCCCCAACCTTCGCTCAGGTACTTACCTGGGCAACATGCCTGCCGCCCGTCGATAAACTCCGCATCATCGAGCGCTTAGTTCCCCAGGTCGCCCAAGTGCTTCCACTGGCAACGCAAGAAGCAATGCAGCCATCCACCGTGTTGCATGGCGATGGCGAAGAGGATGCATGGGATGCGCTGTTACGTCTCGGTGATGAACCAACCAATCCGCCAGGACGGGATAGTGCTATAGTGCTGAGGTGCTCAGCGACATGAGGCGCTGATGTACACCATCGATACCAGCGTCTGGATCAATGCAGTTGAACAGCAAGAGGCCGATCACGCTGCCAGTCGGCAGTTGCTCCGTCTGCTGCGCGAGCGCCATCTTCCGATTATTGTCCCAACATTGGTCACCGTCGAGATTGCGGGGAGATCGCCGTAGCCGGAGGGGGTGGTCATGGGAGAACCTTGCCTACGAAAGTGCAAATGGATTCAACACCCGAAGCTGCTCATACTGTTGTCCGGAATTGAGATCCTCTGACCAGAGTGTGTGACAATCAAGGCGCAATGCACTCACAAGAATCATCGCATCCCAAAACGAAAGCTGGAAGCGCTGCTGTATGCGAATAGCCTCCAGAAGATCAGCAACATTGGGTTGATGAACTGTCCAGTTCGACAGATCAGCAATGATTTGACTTGCGTTCTCAGGAGACAACGGATGAGCAACTTTGCGAGTCACATTGACGTAGAACTCTTGCAATACCTGAATACTCAGACAGCCATTCCCATGCTGCCAAAGTGTCGCTATCAGATCGCGTGCTTGCTGATGTTTCACACCTGCCGAACGGTCATGCGCGTAGATTAGAATATTGGTATCAATGAATTGTAATTGCTCAGAATCGTGCATGAAGTTCATCTCGCGTGTTTAGGAGTTGGCCACCCGTGCCAAGATCGGCAGCGTGCGCGAGCGATTGGAGGTGGCGCTGTCGTGCGAGCGCATAGGACTCATCGTGGGCAACCAACTGTTCAAGCGTTTGGGTCACGAGGTGGGTGACCGACATCTGGCGTTGGTTGGCCAGACGTTCGATGCGTTGCACCATCGTTTTGGGAAGATCAAGGGTGATTGATGCTCTTTCCATACGGCCATCCTTATTCGTTTAGCGGTCACGTTTTGCGTGGGATGTATTATAGCAGTTACGAGTGACGAGTGACGAGTGACAAGCAGGGTATACCTCATTGCAATGCGGTCTGACGTAATTTGCTATGCGGCATGTTTAATGGTAATTGGTATTATAGCATTGTCGCCTTTGGGGGGTCGCTGTAGGGGCGTTGCAGCAGCCTGTCCATTCCCGCCTGCGCGATGATTCTTATCCTTCCCCGTGCAGGGCGTAGCAGCGGCCCCCCAAGGAATCATGCGTGTATCGAAAGCGAAAGGCCGCTGCTACGCCCTACCTCGTGAAGACAGGAACCACATCACCCCGCAACGTAGGGGCGTAGCAGCGGCCACCCAAGGAATCATGCGTGTGCCGAAAGCGAAAGGCCGCTGCTAAGCCCTACCCATCGACATTGCGCCATCCCGAGGCCATGCCACGGTGTCATTGGAACGCGAGATGTCCCATCCCATGACCCGCGCTACGCATGCGCTGGATTGATGATCACCGCCGGAAAGGGCGTTGCAGCAGCCCGTCCATGCCCGCCTGCACCGATGATTCTTAGGGAAGCAGAAATTGTTACGTATCCCAGCAGCCTGTCATGCTGAACAGTACATGGGCGGGCATCGTAGTGCCGACGTTAGTCGGCTGAG
>NZ_NQWI01000049.1 GCF_002532535.1 Candidatus Viridilinea mediisalina | reverse complement strand
TACACACCAAGCGGTGCTGCCTTGTCTCAATGGATCGCGTGAGAACGCGGCGGAGCAAAAAAGTCTATACCTGAAAGGGGGGCGTTGGCCATGCATGTGGTGGTGACGATACCTCCCATTGCCCTCGCCCGCATACAACGAGTTGGCGATCTTCGCCGGGCAGGGCGTAGCAGCGGCCTTGTGCGCCTGGATGCAGAGAGGTTCATTGCGGGGCCGCTGCTACGCCCCTCCATATCATTGCTAATACATCTTTTCTTGTATTACTCTGATACTATATTTTAGTGACTTAATTTACTGTAGAATGTTCGGCACGAAAATCATGGTTGTAATCAACAAAGTTAGACTTATTGCGAAAGAAACAGACCAATAAACGAGAACACTTTTAAATTTAGGCAAATTGAATAGCGGGACAATAATAAAACCAAGCGGAAAGAAAAGAGCTATTAAACCCATGAGAACATTTTCTTTAAAAGACTTAATAACTATATAAATAGTGCTTATTAATAAATTGATCACGCTAAACAACGCGAAAATCAAAATAACTAAACCAATGAACTCAAAAGAAGTGAATTGAAAAGCTTGTACAAAACGAGAAATAATAAAAAGATTTAAAAAGATGAACGGTACTATTATGATAAGACGAGATTTTCTGACAATACTCAAAAAGATAGTACAAAAAGATATAATTGGTAGTATTATCATGGAGAAATTGATGAGTAAAAAGAGAAATATTCCAATAATATTATCAATGACACTACTGGCACTTCTGCCTCTTACATCTGGGTTACTTGCGCTGATATACATCAAATCTAGAATAAGAACGACCATTAATGACAATGCTGTTGAGATAATTGCGATAGTTGACGACTCTCTATGTAACATTTCCAGAAATCCGAGCCTAATATTCGGCCTTTGATGACAATGCGTTTGTAACGACGGTGAAATTGTCTGTATAGACGCACCACAAGTAGGACAATATTTGAAGTTACTATGCTCTACAACAGACTTGCAATTTGGGCAAGATATCGAGTTGTTATTCATGCTGAGAACCTATAAAATGGATTTTTGTCTTGAACGTTAGTACGTAGCGAAGTAGTATCGAGATTAGCTTACCGATCTCAGAGATACCGATACCATTCCGCATCAAGCCCGGTGTTGGTAGCAGTTGTCTAGCAGGTGTCCCTATTGAAACACCTGCTTGTAGTTATAATCCGAGACTCAAACATTGCTCTGATCTGCACATCAGAACTGCGACTACCTCGCTATAATTTTCCACTCACCCTCCTCTTTTATCATTGAAAACATCTCTCGCCCGCCAAAGCCATCATGAAAGCTAATCTCGAGAATTACATCGGCAAGCTCGCCATTGATATTCTCTCGCACAACGGTAATGTTTTTAATTCCTCCTCGTGCCGCAATCTGCTGCGACATCCGAGTCATAGCTGGAGTTATCTTAGAGCTAAACCTTGCCCGCGAATCAGCACTAAAGTACTTAGCAGCACTGCTTACGTTACCCCGATCAAGCTCATACATGAAGTCTGAAGCGGTTTTGCCAGGGCCACTACCAAAACCACAACTAGCCAGCAACACAAACGACAAAACTGTCACCAACATTCCGAACCATCTTTTGGTTTTCATCAGGTGCCTTTCTACCGTATGCTCACTCGATAAGAACAATCTCATCAAGCCATCGACTATTGGCTAACCTAGAAGGTAAAATGTAGCTACCATGATAGAATGGAAGCGCAAGATAATCGAATGTTCCATCAACGAGATCAACCCCTGCTGCAAGATAGGCCCGCCAGACAAGTTCAGTGCAATAAAGTTGATCATCTTTTCCAAGATCAAAGTCAAGATCAAATACGAGCATTCGTTCAAAAAATATCAATGCTGCATTGGCTGCTTCTATCCCTATTTCAGATGAGTTGTCTTTTACTCGATAGACGGCTGCATATTGTGCACGATCAGCACGGAGAAATGATGTAATAACATCCTTTCGTACATACGAATTTTTATTATCCAAAGCACCTTCTTCGTAAGGAATAGCATGGATTACGTAAGTAATCCCATCTTCATCTCGATAAATTATTCCTGAATGTGAAAATAGACTCTCTTGGTCAATAGACATGACCATTTGACTTACTGCGCTCCGTCCTTGTCTTAGAATAATGTCGCCTGTTTGAAGTTGATCTGGATTAAACGCAAGCGATGTGCGTGTGTAATCAACGTAGACTGAAGCACTGTTAAAAAATAGCAGTGATAGTATAAAAAGTATCCGGAAAGTGTTTTTTGCAAACTGATGCACTACCAATTTCTTCAATCCTGCACTATCTCGTTGGTGATAGTGCAGGGACGAGCGATTTCACGCAGACGATACAAGCTGATATGACCACATCCAGCTAAACAGATCGCTGTGACGATGATAGCAAATAAGAGAACACTACGCATAGGAATATCTCCAAGTGAATTGATGAACTACTACCGCCAGACTACCAATTGTGCATCCTGAGGCAAAGTAGCCACAGTCGCTACCTGCAATGTTCCCACGTCCAACAGCGTGAGCAAGCCAGATGCTGGGTTGACGAATGCAACCTGTCCTCCATCAGGCGCAAGCAGCAAGGTCGTTGCAGGAAAATCGTTCATTAGTATTTGGGCTGTGCTTCCGTCAGTATGAGCAAGAATAAGTTGCTTAGACTGCAGAGTTTCATCGCCGGAAGAACTGATGTAAATAAAGCGACTATCGAATAACCACACAAGATCTTCGATCCATGAATCTATAGGCAGCAAATTATAGTCCCATTGTCCTTGTTCCACTATAGAATACCCATAGCGATGATCTGAACCAGGAACTTCAGAACCAGGATTCCAGTATGGGTTATCGAGAAAGAGCATGGCTTTCTGCCCATCAGGGGTAATCCAGCCGGGAGAAACACTTGTAAAAGAGAGTTGATTCAACGTCTGAGAAGCTAGATTGAAGGCGTAATAGGCACAACTTGCATTCAATCCAGAAGTACATGTATCAAAGTAGAGTTGTGTTTCATCACTGCTCAATGTAATCTGCCAAGGTGATCCCGTAGCTTCTCGAAAAGAAGAATTAGACAAATCACTACTCTGTAGCATAGCATGCACTTCCTGCTGCCGCGTGCCGCCTTGCATAATGCGGAATGGTGGAGGGCTAAAGGGGTCGTCCAATGGGCCATCAATACTCACCCAGTAGGGCGTTCCGTCACTACGCAATGCCAATGGAGTTATGGGCTTCGCTGCCACTTCTTGGAGCAGACCACTATCCAGACGCAGACTATAGGTCTGCCCTTCACTGATGAATACGATGGTCTTACCATCGCCTGAGGGCAGATTGCGTAGCTGTGGTGTCAGAAAGGCTATGATCTCTTGCAGTCCACCAATGGCCCGACGGATGCGGGTACGTGCTAACCCTAGCCTTGGTTCATCACCAGTGGGGTGGCGCAACCCGCCATGCGTAAGCGTGATAGCCGCTTCAATATCTTCAAGCACTGCTGCGAAACGTTCCTGCAACTCCGCGTTGTTCATAGGCAATACAAGCGTTCGATTCGCTTCAAGCTCCGCACTGAGCAGATCAAGGGTGCGTTCTACTCGCTGACGCAGATCATCAGTTATAGGTACATTTGTCCCAAAAGCATTAAGAAAAGTTTCCAGATTCTCAGATTGTCTGAGTAGAGCACGTAGTTGGTTTACTGTTGCACTATCCGCATCCTCAACAAGAGAGGTATCTACAACAGCTATCATCGGACTCGGCTCGGCAGTGGGGCTTGGCTCGGCAGTGGGGCTTGGCTCCGCAGTGGGGCTTGGCTCGGCAGTGGGGCTTGGCTCCGCAGTGGGGCTTGGTTCACCAACTACCACTGCATCGCTTGCTATTGATGTTGAACTCGGTTGGACAGTGACATGAGTAGGTGTTGCAATGCTAGGGATTGCTATGGCCGACGTAGGAATTGCACTCGGCGAGATGTCGCTTTCAGAAACCACACCTTGACCGCATGCTGCAAGTAGGGTGATGGATAATAGAGCAAAAATTCGCATAATCCAGTTTAACAACTCTGCCTCCACTTTATGCAAATATTATTGTGACTTGGTGTACACAACGCGCATACCTCTAGCTGTTATTATCAGGTTATTATTATCAATAAGAATGGGTATAAACATCGAATCTCCGTCTGGGCCAATCATTCGCAATGATCTAGGGGTAACAAGCTCGTATTTAACGGTCATTTGTCCTTGTTCCATAATGTCTGTTATCATAAGATCACCGTTTCTGTGGAAAACGAGAATATTGGTTACTCTACCACTGTCAGATTTAGCTACCCATGTACCAACAATCGACTGACGCGTTATAAATAGCTCACCTGACTCCGTTGAGAGATAGATTGGTAAACCTATAAATAGCAATAAAAACATTACCAAAATGCTTTTGCCTATGTGTGAATTTAAGATCGACTTTATAACAGATCTGTCAGAACTTGTAACCGAAGTTCCAGTTTGAGGCAACGGAACCATAAGAGGCGGAACATCCTGCTCGGTTATCTTCTGACCACAAGCAGTACAGAAGTATCCGGGGGGGGTAAGAGTGGCTTGGCAATTTGGGCAGGTTAGATGATTTGTCATCGCCTTTCTCCCGTGCTTTCCTAAGAAATACTCAATAAGGTAAACAACAAGAACATAGTGCCAACTCAATATCTAAAAATCATCCCATTACACTCGAAGTCTAGTATAGCTGCATATGACAGGAAAGTCAATATAGACTTCACCTTCAGATATGGCATACTCAGTAGACAAACTCACCAATTTCTTGAGCCATTTGGCAAAATGAGGACATTTCTCGGCAATAAGAGTATCCCTCTAGCCAATCTGCGAGTCTATCTGCATCTAGTCTTTTGAATTCAGAAGCTCGGTTTGGTCGATCTACCACGATGATCTGGTGTGGCAAAAAGTGATCGATGAGTGTCGTTGATTGTGTGGCCACGATAATCTGTGTTTGTATGGATGCGCTGTGGAGAATTCCTGCGAGCATGCTCATGGCATGGGGATGTAATCCGAGTTCCGGTTCGTCAAGAATAATCACCTTGGGGCGTTCGCTCGCTGGTTGCAAGAGCAGCGTGATCAGGGCCATGATGCGTAATGTACCATCGGAAGCTTGATGCGGGCCAAAGATGACATCGCTGTTCTTTTCGCGCCACTGTAACATAACCGTTTCATGGACGGGTTCTAAGACAAAATCGGCGGCGCTCGGAGGTTTGCATGGCCTCAGAAGCTGTCTGAAAAGCTAGTGGGCACACGTTGGAGTGCCGGCTTTAGCCGGCTGAAGCCGGCACTCCAACGCCAGTTCATAGACTTTTCAGACAACCCCTTATACGCCGCCATCACGCGGGCGCCGAGTACAACTTGTACATAATGTACAAGAACGCTTGACAAGGGTTAAAGCGCGGTGTATAGTACGCAACAATAAGCTTCTATGGCAGGTCTTCCCCCGCTCAATGACTGGAGCGGTTGTGAGCAGCCTTCCAAGAGCTTTGCCTCATCCTGCTTCAACCTACTTGGCTACTCAGGACTTGCGGTGCCACGCGGCACCACCGCGCCTCCGTTCGTGCGCTGTTGCACTCCGGGGGCTTCGCTGGATCAGCGACTGCGGTAGACTATAGCGCGACAATGGCGCTCGCCTTTGCTTCAAAGCGTTTGAGGCTGGCGGGCGTCTGTTTGTCTGCCTCTAAATTGGCCCGTGGTGTCGTCTCTATAGCAATTTGTAAACGAAATCGTAAGGTGAAAGCGTGATGAATCTCCCCGTGCGTTCAGCCCACAGTTTGTACGACCCGCGTTTTGAGCATGATGCCTGTGGGATCGGCTTTGTCGCCCGAATTAATGGCGCAGCTAGCCATGAAATCTTGGTGATGGCGCTCGAGGCCCTTGGGAACCTTGAACATCGTGGCGCGGTAGCCGATGATGCGAAGACGGGCGATGGTGCGGGGATCTTGACTCAGCTTCCGCGTGCGTTGCTTATGCGTGAGTTGGCCGCCCAAGGTCTGCATGCCGAAGCTGATGCGTTGGCGCTGGGGATGTTTTTCCTGCCGGTTGATGCGGAGGCCTGTGCTGCTGCTTGTGCCATTATTGACCAGGCGCTCAATGAGCGTGGGATTGAACGTTTGGCTTGGCGTGAGGTGCCGGTGGATGCCGATGCCCTTGGTGAACGCGCCCGCGCTGCGATGCCTCAGATTCGTCAGGCTATTCTGCTGCGCCCCGCGACGAGTGATCCCGTTGCCTTTGAACGTATGCTCTTCCTCGCCCGCAAGGCGATGGAACGGGCCTTTATGCAACAAGGGCTTGCTGCCTATATCCCGTCGCTCTCCTGTCGCACGGTGGTCTATAAGGGGCTGCTGCTGGGCACCAATCTGGCCCAGTTCTACCATGACCTGCGCGACCCGGAGTATACCAGTGCGCTTGCGGTCTACCATCAGCGCTATTCGACCAATACGTTCCCGACGTGGGAACGGGCTCAGCCGTTCCGCATGCTTTCGCATAATGGCGAGATCAATACGATCCAGGGTAATGCCAATTGGATGCGGGCCCGTGAGGCGGTGTTGCATCTGCCCGAAGGTTTTATCGAGACGCCTGTGGATGGCCCGAAGGCGCTCTATCCCGCCTTGGATATGAATGGCTCCGATTCGGCGATGCTCGATAACGCCTTGGAATTGCTTGTCCTTGCTGGGCGTGATGTGCGCCACGCGATGACGATGATGGTGCCTGAGGCATGGGAGAAGATCCGCGATCTTACCCCTGCGCTGCGGGCCTTCTACCAGTATCACGCCTGCCTGATTGAGCCGTGGGACGGCCCCGCTGCCCTGACCTTCTCCGATGGGCGGATTGTCGGCACGGCGCTCGACCGCAATGGCCTGCGCCCCGCTCGCTATATTGTGACCGATGATGGCCTGGTGGTCTCCGGCTCTGAGGTGGGTGCGGTGCAACTCGATGAGGCCCGCGTTGTCCATAAGGGTAAGCTTGGCCCCGGCCAGATGATTGCGGTGGATACCGAGAGCGGGCGCTTCTTTACCAATGATGAGGTGAAGGAGTATCTTGCCGGTTTGCAACCCTATATGCAGTGGGTTGGCAAGCATCTGCAAGGCTTGGAGTTGCCCCCTAGCTCAGGTGCGGCCAATGGGAAGCATGAGGGCAGCTTGCCCCCAGATGAGGTCGCTGAGTTGACTATTCAGCAGGTTGCGTTTGGCTATTCCACCGAAGACCTGAATGTGGTGATGAAGCCCATGGGCAGCACTGGCCAAGAGCCGGTGGGCTCGATGGGTGATGATACCCCCGCAGCGGTGCTCTCCCGCCTTGAGGTGGGCCGTCCGCTCTTCCACTATTTCAAGCAGCGCTTCGCTGAGGTGACCAATCCGCCGATTGATTCGCTGCGCGAAGATCTGGTGATGTCGCTCAGTGTTGCTCTGGGGCGGCGCCGTAATCTGCTCGAGGCGACCCCTGAACACGCCCATCTGATCCAGCTCACGACGCCAATCTTGACCGATGACCAGTTGGCGGCGTTGCGGGCGACGGTTGACCCTGAGTTGGTTTCAGCCACCGTTCCCGCCCTCTGTCCCGTTGGGACTTCGTTGGCCAATGCGGTCGCGCAGTTGCGTGCGGCAGCCGAGAAGTCGGTACGCGCCGGGGCGAGCATTTTGATCATTAGTGACCGTGGGGTGACGGCTGAACAGGCGCCTATTCCGATCCTCTTGGCGGTGAGTGCGGTGCATCACCACCTCATTCGCACGGGCCTACGGACGCTCTGTAGCATTGTGGCCGAGACGGGCGAGCTGCGTGAGGTACACCATTTGGCTTGTCTGACTGGCTATGGGGCCGAGGCGGTTAATCCCTACTTGGCGCTTGCGAGCATTAGCCATTTGGTGCTTGAGCGCGAAGCGTTGCGTCAGAAGAGTGCCAATGGGACAGCCGAGGTGGACAATACGCGCAATGCGGCCTTGGTTCAAGAGGCGCTTGAACACTTCATCCACGCGCTCGAGAAGGGGCTGCTCAAGGTGATGTCCAAGATGGGCATTTCGGCCCTCGATAGCTACTGTGGTGCCCAGATCTTTGAGGTCTTTGGTCTCGAACAGGCCCTAGTGGACGAGTGCTTCAGCGATACGCCAACGCGCGTTGGGGGGGTCGGTTTTGGGCGCATCGAGCGCGATATGCGCGCCCGCCACGCCCGCGCCTTCGACCTGCCTGCGCCAAGCTTGGGGCATCCCGGTATCTACAAGTATAAGAAGGATGGTGAGTACCACGCCTTCGGCCCGCCGATCATCCACGCCCTGCATAAGGCGGTGCGGAACCCCCACGCGCTCACTGGCGATAGCCAAGGCCCAGGGGTGAGTGACGAGGGCTATGCGATCTATCGCGCCTATGCTGATCTTGTCAACCAGCGTCCGCCGGTGGATCCGCGTGATCTGTTGGAGTTGGTGCCCGCTGGCCCGCCTGTGCCCCTTGATGAGGTTGAGCCGATTGAGGCGATTGTGCCGCGCTTTAGTACCGCCGCGATGAGCCACGGTTCGACTAGCTCGGAGGCGCACGAGACGCTTTCGATTGCGATGAATCGCCTGGGCGGTTTGGCCAATAGTGGCGAGGGTGGCGAGGATTATGCGCGCTACCAGGATGAGCGCATTAGCCGCATTAAGCAGGTGGCTTCGGGGCGCTTTGGGGTGACGCCAACCTACCTGGCCAATGCCGTCGAACTGCAGATCAAGATGGCCCAAGGCGCGAAGCCGGGTGAAGGTGGTCAGTTGCCCGGCCACAAGGTGAACGAAGAGATCGCCCGCATCCGCCATACCGTTCCTGGCGTGGCGCTGATCAGCCCGCCGCCCCATCACGACATCTATAGCATCGAAGACCTGGCCCAGCTTATCTATGATCTGAAGCAGGTCAACCAAGGGGCGCGGGTGAGTGTGAAACTGGTGGCAACCGCCGGAGTGGGCACGATTGCCGCCGGGGTGGCCAAGGGCTACGCCGATACCATCCTGATCAGCGGCCACTCCGGGGGCACCGGCGCAGCCGCCTTGAGCAGCATCAAGAACGTGGGCCTGCCTTGGGAGTTGGGCCTCGCCGAGACCCAGCAGACCCTGGTGCTCAATGGTTTGCGCGACCGCGTGCGCCTGCGGGCCGACGGTGGCCTGAAGACTGGGCGTGATGTGCTGATGGCCGCGCTGCTCGGTGCCGATGAGTACTCCTTTGGTACGGCTGCACTGGTGGCCGAAGGCTGCATCATGGCGCGTGCCTGCCACAACAACACCTGCCCGGTGGGCATTGCGACCCAACGGCAGGAGTTGCGCGCCAAGTTTACCGGCAAGCCGGAGATGGTGATCGCCTTCTTCCGCTATATGGCCCAGGAGATCCGTGAACTGTTGGCCAGCCTGGGGCTGCGCTCAATGGACGAGGCGGTGGGCCGCAGTGATCTGCTGCGCCAGCGTAGCATCGGCGTGGGCGATGCCGATACCCTCGACCTAACGCCGGTGATCGGTTCGGCCCACCATGCCGGAGGCGTGCCGTTGCGCCACGGCGGCCAGATGAACGCGCTGCCCCCACTTGAGACGATCAACGACCGGATTATGCATGATACCCGGGGTGCGCTGGCGGGCCGTGGGCCGGTGACCCTGAGCTACGAAATCCGCAACCGCGACCGCTCGGCAGGCACGCGCCTCGCCGGGGTGATTGGCCAACTCTACGGCCACAAGGGGCTCCCCGAAGGCACCATCACCATCAAGCTACGCGGCAGCGCCGGGCAGAGCTTCGGCACCTTCAACGCCCCCGGCATGAGCCTCTTGCTCACCGGCGAAGCCAACGACTACGTAGGCAAAGGCATGGCGGGCGGCCTCATCGTCGTCGCACCCGATCCCAAGGCGCGTTTCGCACCCCACGAGAATGTCATCGCGGGCAACACGCTGCTCTACGGCGCCACCGGGGGCGAACTCTACGCTGCGGGTCAGGTGGGTGAACGCTTCGCAGTCCGCAACTCCGGCGCAACCGCAGTCGTCGAGGGCGTCGGAGACCATGGCTGCGAATACATGACCGGCGGGGTCGCCGTAATCCTCGGTCAGACCGGGCGCAACTTCGGGGCCGGCATGACCGGCGGGGTCGCCTTTGTGCTTGACGAAGCGGGAACCCTGGCGCAGCGCCACAACCCGCAGTTGATCGAGTTGCAGGAACTGAGTAGCCGCGATGAAGCGCGCGTTCAGGCATTGATCAAGCGCCACATCGAGTTGACCGGCAGCGCTCGTGGGTCTGAAATCCTAGCGCGTTGGGAAGTCTACCGGCCCCTCTTCCGTGCCGTCTACCCCCGCGCAGCGGTGGCACGCATCGAGAACGCCGTCGAAGGCGCAGAGGAACTCCACAAGCCTGCGCGCGCAGCGTAAATGGTGGTGGTTTTGGGGGAGGCGAAGCCTCCCCCAAAAGAGCTTTTTTGGCAGTAGCGCAGAGGTCGCCCTGTGTAGGGGAACGGCGCTGCCGTGCCCCTGGGGGCTATGGTTTAAGGGCGGACAGAACGTTTGCTTTGGTAGCGACCGATAGAGCTTTGGGATGCCTAGGATGGCCCTCACCCCCTACCCCCTTCGGCAAGCTCTAGTTCGACAGGCTCACCAACCGGGCACCGCCTCTCCCACGTTGTGGGAGAGGGGCGAAGGCAGCACTGTTTTGTTGCGTTCCTTTGCGCTCTTTTGCGGCAATGAACACATGTTTTGTCCGTCCATAAAGGGGCTATGACTACCACGGGCACGGCGACGCCGTGCCCCTACACGGCACCACGCAACGCTTATGCGCATCCTTCAATCGTCATTGGTCTCAGCCCCCCGCTGCACCAGCCACTGCTCTAGCTCGTCGCGGCCAGTGAAATCGAACAGTGCCTCGGCGAGGTCTAGCATCTGCATGGTGTTGAGGGCTTGCACTTGTCGGGTCAATGGCTCACTCAACGGCCCACAGCGGCGCACGAGCAGACGCAGGAGCAACTCAAGATGGCCCTTCTCGATCCCCTTCTCGATCCCCTTCTCGATCCCCTTCTCGATCCCTTCTGCCACTCCCTCTTCCCTCCACTTGCTGATCAAGGGAGATTCGGGGATGCTGTAGCGATCATAGCGAATAATCTGTTCGGCCATTGCTGCAAGCTCCTTATCCGTTGAAGAGGGCCAAAAGATACGGTTTTGGGCGAACCCCTCCCTTATCCAACCAATTGCCCCTGCGGCATGGCCGCCACCACCTGATCAAATTGGGCCTCGGTGGGTGGGCGTAACGCCATAGCCAAAACTTCGTCTAAGGTGTCAACGGGGACAAAGGTCAATTCGGTGCGCACTTCAGCCGGAAAGTCGTCGAGGTCGGCGAGGTTGCGCCGGGGGAGGATGATGGTCTTGATGCCGGCACGATGGGCTCCCAGGGCCTTCTCTTTGATGCCGCCAATCGGCAAGACGCGCCCGCGCAGTGAGATTTCGCCCGTCATTGCCACATCATCGCGCACCAAGCGCCCCGTCGCGGCAGAGGCGAGTGCCGTTGCGATAGTAATGCCCGCCGAAGGGCCATCCTTGGGCACCGCTCCGGCAGGGACATGGATGTGGATCGCGTGTTGATCAAAGAACTTCGCATCAATCCCCAGGGTGGCTGCCCGCGAACGCACATAGGTCAACGCGGCCTCGGCACTCTCGCGCATCACCTCACCAAGCTGGCCGGTAATGCGTAGCTCGCGGTTGCCCTCGAGGGCCATTGCCTCCACAAAGATAATATCGCCGCCCACAGCGGTCCAGACCATCCCCGTGGCTACGCCCGGCTGATCGATGCGCTCTTGGGCTTCGTTGTAGAAACGCTGTCGGCCTAAGGCATCACGCACAAAGGCGGTGTCAATCACAACCTGAGCTTCTGGTGCGTGCTGTGCATCCTCGCTACTTGGCGTTACCTCCTGAGCTTCTGGTGTTTGCTGTGCCTCCTCGCTGTTTTGTGCTGCATCCTTTGCCGCTCTGCCCTCCTCCTCGGCCAGTTTACGCACCACCTTCCGTAAAACCCCGCTGATATTGCGTTCAAGGTTACGCACCCCGGCCTCGCGGGTATAGCCATTGATCAGGGTGCGCAGTGCTTCCTCCTCAAGCACCACCTCGTGACTCTGCAACCCATTGGCGCGGAGTTGACGTGGGATGAGGTGGGTCTGTGTGATCCGCACCTTCTCATCTTCGATATAGCCAGAGAGCTCAATCACCTCCATGCGGTCGCGCAGGGGCGGCGGCACGGCATCCCAGGTATTCGCAGTAGCAAGGAAGAGTACCTTCGAGAGATCGAAGGGTAGATTGAGGTAGTGATCGGTAAAGGTATGGTTCTGTTCGGGATCAAGGACTTCGAGCAGGGCGGAAGCGGGATCGCCGCGATAATCATTGCCCAGCTTATCAATCTCATCGAGCATAATCACGGGATCGGCGCTACCGGCGCGGCGCAACTCTTGGATAATGCGGCCCGGCTGGGAGCCAATGTAGGTACGGCGAAAGCCGCGCAACTCAGCCTCATCGCGCACCCCGCCGAGGCTCATGCGCACAAAGACGCGCCCCAAGGCACGGGCAATACTCTGACCCAGGCTGGTCTTGCCGACGCCCGGCGGCCCCACGAAGGCCAGGATGGGTTCACGACCAGCGCGGCCACTATCCTCACCCAGCGCGGCGCGGCGCTGCCGCACGGCCAGATATTCGAGCAGACGCTCCTTGACCGTCTCCAAGCCATAGTGATCCTCATCGAGTACTTGGCGCGCCAAGGCAATATCCACCTCCTTGCCGCTATGCTTACTCCAAGGCAACTCGGCGAGCCATTCGAGGTAGGTGCGCACCATCTGGTATTCGGGTGAGCTACCATTGATGCGGCGCAGACGCCCCAACTCACGCTCGGCCTCCTTCTGGGCCAGATCGGGCAACTGAGCCGTTGCAAGCTTCTCGCGCAGATCGTCCAACTCCGCCGTCTCGCTATCGTCCTCGCCCAACTCCTTCTGGATGGCCCGGAGCTGTTGGCGCAAATAGAACTCGCGTTGCTGACGCGCAGAACCCTCCTGCACCTCTTGGCGCAGACGACTCTGGATCTCCAACACCGCCAACTGCTTATGGTAAAGTTCGCGCACCTTCGTCAAGCGCTCCATGAGATCGAAGGTCTGCAACAGATCAAGCCGCTCCTCAAAGGTATAATCGGGCGAATAGCCGGTATTATCGGCCAGATGGCCGGGGTCATCAATCGAGCGCACAAAGTTGCGAATTTCCTGGGTAACCCCAGGGCGCAACTCTAGCACCGCATCAATCACGGCCCGCACCTCAACCATAAGCGCTTCCAATTCAGGGGTACGCTCAACCTGATCGGGGCGGCTCGTATAGGCAAAACGGGCATAGGTCGTGCTCGCATCCTGAACCCCAAGCTCCACACGTACGAGGCCGCGCACAATAATGCCACTCGCACCGCCGGGCAGCACACCCGACTGCTCAATGCGGCCAACGACGGCCACAGGAAAGAGTTGCTCACTCAAAGGAGCCTCGGTATCGGCATCAGGGCGTTTGGGCGCGAGCAAAATCTGACGCCCCTGCTTCAGCGCCACCTCAACCGCAGCCACATTATGCTCATCAAGGGTCAAACTAATCACCGTATGCGGAAAGACGACTGCGCTCTCAAGCACAACCAAAGGCAGGCTCTGGATCTGGTCTTGTGATGGATCGGTAGTGATTTCAGTTGGCTCTTGCATAGGATCATACTCCTCGACAATATTCTGCAATTATTATCAAACTAGGCTCAGGTGGTGTCAATGGCGCATGTGGGCTATACGCCAACTTCTAGCGTTTTGTTTACAAAGCGCAAGGATTCAGGATACTGGAGATTGGATACAGGCATGAGGCATCAGGATGTGCTGGAAGCGTCTCGACGGTACATGTCAAATGACCAAACCCATGTTTAGCGCCGATACGGTACAATAGCGAAGAGATAGATTTCGTGGTGTACCTCAAACGCTATCATACCAATTACCCGTAACGTGTTCGCATTATCAAGCACGCTAAAGCGTATTGGGACGCCATGTTCGGCAATCTACAATCTACAATCTGCAATCTACAATCTACAATCTGCAATGGCATTAAGGAGTCAACGATGACAAAGCGCGTGGCCTTGGTGACGGGGGCCGGTAGCGGGATTGGGCAGGCGGTGGCGGAGGGTTTGGCCCAGGCGGGCTTTCGCGTGGCGGTGGTGGATCTGCCAAGTAGCGCAGGGCAGGCGGTGGCTGATGCAATTGGTGGTCTGTTTCTTGGTGCGGATCTTGCACAACGGAGTGAGTGTCGCCGTGTGATTGAGGCGACGCTGGCCCATTTTGGCCAATTGGATGTGTTGGTCAATAATGCGGGCTATCAGCATATTGAAGCGCTGGCCGACTTTCCAGAGGAGCGTTGGGAGCATATGCTCGCAGTGATGCTCACGGCCCCCTTTCTGCTGATGCGCTATGCCTGGCCCCAGATGAAGGAGCGGGGCTGGGGGCGGGTGATTAACATTGGTTCGATCCATAGTCTGCGTGCCTCGCCCTTCAAAGTGGGCTATGTCACGGCGAAACATGGGCTGCTTGGCTTGACGCGCACCGCAGCGCTCGAAGGCGGCCCCGATGGCATTACGGTCAACCTGATTGCGCCGGCCTATGTGCGAACCCCGTTGGTCGAGCAGCAGATTGCCGACCAAGCGCGGACACGCGGCTTGCCTGAAAGCGAAGTAATTAGCAAAGTCATGCTCGACCCCGTGGCGGTCAAACGGCTGATTGAACCCTCGGAGGTGGCTGATCTTGTCTGTTTCCTTTGCACCGATAGCGCAGGAACGATGACCGGCTCGGTCTATGAGATTGCTTTGGGCTGGACAGCGAAGTGAGGGATGCTATGAGCATATTGGCTGGCGTAGGGGCCAGTACACACAGCGAGAGTGCACTGGCGGGTAGGAGTGCGGCACATAAGGCGTTGGCAAATCTGGGGGTGGCACCACGCTTATTGGTGGCTTTTACCACGGAACATTATGACCATACGGTCGTCCTTGATGCGATACGGAGCGTGACTGGTGCGGTGCCGCTGTTGGGCTGCTGTACCGGCGGGCTGATTGTGCCCGCAGGCATTCTGCCCATGGGCGTAGGGCTGCTTGCATTGGGCGGTGCGGGCTTTGAGCTGGCCCTCGCCATTGCACCGGGGCTCAGTACGACGCCAGTGGTTAGCGCCGAAACGGTGGCCGAAGAGCTTGAAGCGGCTCAACTCGATCCCACGGCTGAACGCAACAACGTGGCCCTGCTCTTCACCGATGGGCTGACAGGCTCGCTTACGATGGACGCGGCGATTCAGAGTGCTGCCGCAGTGCTTGGCCCGCTCTGCCCGCTCTTTGGCGGCGCGGCGGGCGATAGCCTCAACTATGGCCATACGGTACTCTTTGCGGGCGACCGGATCATGAGTGATGCGCTGGTGGCGGCGCAGATCAGCTCGACCATGCCCATTGGCGTAGGCGTGCGTCACGGCTGGCGGCCCGCTAGTCGCCGCATGGCGGTCACGCGCAGTACTGGGAACCTCCTCTATGAATTGGATGGTCGTCCCGCCCTTGAGATCTACCGCGAGCTGCTGCCCGCAGAGAGCATCACCGCCGAAAATTTCCGCACGATCTCGCGCTACCACCCGCTTGGCTTTGTGCAGGCGGGCAGTGAACCGCTGGTGCGTCTGCCGTTGGCCGTGACCGATGATGGCGCGCTGAGTTGTGTTGGCACACTGCCGGGTGATGCGTTTGCCTACATCATGGAGGGCACCCCGGAATCGCTGATTGAGGCTGCCGCCGTGGCTGCCGAACGAGCAATGGCGGCGCTCCAGGGCCATCCCCCAGCAGTAGCCATTGTGATCAACTGCGTCACTCGCCCGCCGCTCTTGGGTGACCAGAGCCAAGCCGAGATTGATCGGATTCGTTCGGTACTGGGGGCCACCACGCCGTTTATTGGCATGTACAGTTTTGGCGAAATTGCTGCCGATGATGGCCCGCCCGCGTTTCATAACAAGACCGTAGCAATCTGTGTTTTGGGAAGTAGTAGCTCGTGATGGTTGATGTACGCACCCTCGCAGAGCGCGAAGAAGAACTTGCGCTGCTCTACGAGATCACCGCAATCAGTAAGCATATTGCCAACGAAGCGCAACTCTTTGAGCTGACCTTGGATAAGGCGTCGCGTCTGCTCAACTCGGAGGTTGCGATCATCTATGTGGCCCACGGGGCTGAGGGCGAGCTACAGGCCCGGGCGGCGCGAGGGGTGCGCCTGAGCAAGGTGGCTGCGACGCTTCGGCTCACGGAGGCACAGCGCCAACTGCTGGCAGAGACGCAGGGGGCAGCCGCGCCATGCCTACCGCAGCCACTAGGGCCGCGTTACCCCCTGCGTGCAGCACTGGGCATTCCGCTGCAACGCGAGCAGACGCTCCTTGGATGGATCTATGTCGCACGGGTGCGACGAGACTCGTTTAGCCCCCAAGACAATTCGCTCTATCTGGTGCTTGGTGAGCAGGTGGCGCGTGCGTTGGAGATGCTGATCGCTTGGCAACAGCAGCAGGCCCAGCAGGAACAGTTACGCCACCTGCTTGCCGAGATGCAGGTGGCCAACCAGCGCCAAGCCGAACTGCTCGCCACTGTGCATGAACTCTCAACGCCAATCTTAAGCCTCGACCAGCGCACCCTGCTGATTCCCCTGATCGGCATGATTGATCATGAACGGGCCGCATTGATTCAAGAGCGCATACTTGATGCAATCGGCACACACCAGGCGCAGCGCGTCATTCTCGACATCAGCGGCGTCGTTGCGGTGGACGAAGTCGTCATCGTTGCCCTCATCAACGCCACCCGCGCCGCTGGCCTACTGGGGGCCAACGTCATCCTCTGCGGCATTGGGCCCGAAGTAGCGCAAACGATTGTGAGCAGCGGAATGCAACTTGAGGCCAGAACAACCCATGATCTGCGGGGGGCTTTGGGTTTGAAATAGCTTAGAGGAGACGAATGAAACCTGCTTGAGCAAAGTGATGATCAGTTGTGAATGCTTCACGAATACCCTTTCGCCAAGAATATAGTTCGTGGTGATGAACTTACGCTGATGACGGCGAGCATCACGGTAGATGGCCGCTGCCAAATCATGGTGGGGTTGGTTTGGATCTACCAGATGCCCCCATCCAGCAGTATCGGCAAAAATGTTAGTCCTCATGATTTTCTTTCTGGAGAACCATCGAATTTTCGCCTAAAATACGATCATGTTGATCAGCCCAGTTTGCATGATTACTAGGAAATGCACCAATCCAAGCCTCAATGGGATCATGGGCAGCTTCTTCTGCTACGGTTTTCAGTAATGTAGCTATAAATATATCTAAAGGTTGATTTGCTTGTTGTGCAGTTCTCAAGAGCGATTCATATAAGGCATCGGAAATGTTAATCTGGAGCATATGACTCATTGCGGTTTCTCCCTGTATCAACTAAAGGTTCCTGTCATCATTGTAACGCACTCCACGTAGAACATCCATATGTAAGGGTCGGGTAATTGTTCAGAGTAGGGGTAAGCAACTGCTGGGTGCGCGGGCCGGATGCCCGCGCACCCAGACAGGGCAAGTCTTGCCCTATGGTGAAATAGGAGTAGAAACCATGACAACCATAGAAGTGCTAACAAGGCCAAGAACGGGGGCGTTGCACACGAGTGATCCTGCCGACCCTTTTCGCTATGGCTGGCGTTACGTCAACGTTGAGCGCTCCGATGGTTTCTCTGAGTTGCGCCAAGAGCCGCTGACGCTCGAAGATCTACTCCATCCCCAGGAGGGTGACCACGTGACCCATAGTGATGCCCATCAGCGCCGGCGCCGTTACCTTTGTAATGTCTTTGAGGCGCAGTTGGCCCAAGACCCCACCGCTGTTGTCCTGGATGATGTGCGTGTCGCTTGGGATGTTCCCGATCTCAAGCCCCATGGCCCTGACATCGCGGTGATTATTGGGGTTACGCAGCGTCAGAATTGGAGTACGTTTGATGTTGCCCGTGAGGGGGTACGGCCCGCGCTGATCATCGAGATTACGTCGCCTGAAACGGCCAGCATTGACCGCTCGCATAAGCTTGAGGAGTACGATATTGCTGGGGTGCCCCTCTATGTCATCGTTGACACCGTTGTGCTGCGGAGACAACCGATGCTGCGTCTCCTCGGCTATGTACAGACAGAAACGGGCTACCAAGTGCTCATTCCCAATGAGCGTGGTTGGCTCTGGCTAGAACCCGTCGCACTCTGGCTGGCTGTCGAAGCGCATGAGTTGGTCTGCTACAATGCCGCTGGCGAAGCCTTGGGTGATTACCAGGCTCTCGCTACTGCCCTTAGGCAAGAGAGTGCTGCGCGGGAAGAGGCGGAACAGGCTCGGATTGCAGCCGAACAGCGTGCCGCTGCGGCTGAGGTGCGCCTGCGCGAACTCGAAGCCGAGGTGCAACGGCTACGCGATGCAAAGTGATCGGTTAGCCCAAGGAGAACCTCCAATGTTCAACACACCTTTCCCCCAAGACTTCATCTGGGGCGCGGCAACGTCGGCCTATCAGATTGAGGGCGCGGTTAACGCTGATGGTCGCGGCGAGAGTATCTGGGATCGTTTTAGCCATACGCCAGGTAAGACCCGTGATGGGCATACGGGCGATATGGCTTGCGATCATTATCACCGTTATGAAGAAGATGTGGCTCTGATGGCCCAGTTGGGGCTCAAAGCCTACCGTTTTAGTATCGCGTGGCCGCGTATTTTGCCCCAAGGGCGCGGTGCGGTGAACCAGGCGGGCCTCGATTTCTACCGGCGCTTGGTGGATGCGCTTTTGGCCCATACTATCACGCCCTATGTGACCCTCTTTCACTGGGATTTGCCGGTGGCTTTGCAGGATGCGGGGGGCTGGCCGCAGCGGGCAACGGCTGAGGCTTTCGCTGAATATGCGGGGGTGGTGGCGGCAGCATTAGGCGACCAAGTACGCCATTGGATTACGATCAATGAGCCGTGGTGTATCAGTTTTCTCAGCCATCAGTTGGGTGAGCATGCCCCGGGGCTGCGCGATTGGCCTGCGGCTATCGCTGCGAGCCACCATACCCTTTTGGCTCACGGCTTGGGCACGCAGGCGATCCGTGCTGCTGCGCCGCATGCTGAGGTGGGCCTGGCGCTGAACTTTACCGCTGCCGAGCCCGCAAGTGCAGCCCCTGCCGACCGTGATGCAGCCCGCCATTTTGATGGCTACTACAACCGCTGGTTTCTCGATGCCGTAGCGGGTCACGGCTATCCCGCCGATATGGTGGCCGACTATACGGCAGCGGGCTATCTGCCCAAGGGTATGGACTTTGTGCATCCCGGCGATCTGGCGCTGATTGCGGCGCCCAGCGACTTCTTTGCCTTCAACTACTACACCCGTGAAGTGTTGGCCGCTGGCCCTCAGCCCTGGCAGTACCAGATTGTGCGCCCTCCCACGCCGCGCACCGAAATGGGCTGGGAGATCTATCCAGAGGGGCTCTATAAGCTTTTGCTGCGTCTGCATAGCCACTATAGCTTGCCGCGCATCATCCTGAGCGAGAACGGGGTCAGTTACCTCGATCCGCTTGAAGCTGATGGACGGGTGCATGATCAGGGGCGCATTGCCTATATCCAGCAGCACCTCGCAACATGCCAGCGTGCCATTGCTGCAGGCGTACCGCTCACTGGCTTCTTTTACTGGTCACTGCTCGACAACTTCGAGTGGGCTTTTGGCTACCACCAGCGTTTCGGCCTGATCCATGTGGACTACAACACCCAGCGGCGCTACCCGAAGGATAGCTTCTTCTGGTACCGCGAGGTGATCAGGGCGAACCAATTGCCTGTGGGTGATGGGTGATGATCTTGCGAGGATGCGTGAGGCGAAGAGGTGAGGGCTTCGCGTCCTCGCCTCTTCGCGTCCTCGCAAACTCACGGGCTGATCTGCCAGACACCACGCTTGCCCGGGCTTCGCGTCCTCGCCTCTTCGCGTCCTCGCAAACAGTAACGTGGCATGAAACCATCCCTTACCCATACAAAGGATCTCGCGTATCAAGCTGTTGTACCAAGGTCTCAAAGAGGTCACTCTCGGTAATAATCCCAACGACGCGGTTCTGCTCATCAACTACCGGCAAGCCACCGATCTTATTTTCAATCATGAGCAGCGCCGCTTCACGTAGCCCAGTTTCGGGCACGATGGCGATGGGGTCTTCGGTCATAACCTCATAGACCTTCACTTGGCGCAGGGCGTGGGCAATATCAAGCGGGTCGAGACCAGCGATACGCATCACATCGGCCCCGCGAATATCGCCTTGGGTAATCATGCCGCGCAACTCGCCAGTATCAACCACAACCGGCAAGCGGCGTACATCGTGTTCGCGCATGAGCGCGAGGGCATCACTGAGGGGGGCCGCGATGTTGAGGGTTACTGCGGGTGTACGCATGTAGTAGCGCACCTCCTGCTCGGCAGGAACATGGGGCGCATGGAGAGGATCTGGGATCGTTCGCATGGCGTGCCTCCTTTGGCTACGCGGTGGCTCTGAACCTCATGGTAGCGCACATGCTCCCGCTGCTTTGGGCGAGGTCTGCTTACGTGCAGTAATAATTTGGCAACTCTAATGTAGATTGTAGATTGTAGATTGTAGATTACCAAACATATTGCCTAGTTTCTTTCCCTCAGCAAGCGCCCCACAATGATCAGTTGGGTCAGCGCAAGGGGCAGGCTCTGGGTGGTTGGATCGTCGCTGCTGGTATGGCCGAGGCTGCTGAGGGGGATGGTGCTGAGGGCTGGCTGATCGGCGCTGAGGGCTTGGGCGATCTGGGTGGCAGTGCTGGCATCGAGGTTGGTATTGATGATGAGTTGGTCGCACTGATGCCCATCTTCATCGCTGATCGTGGGGGTGAAGTGGAAGCCGGGGGCGGCTTGGTTGGCAATCTGGGCGATGAGGGCGCTGGTGGCGTCGCGCTGCTTGCCATGACGCAGCAGCAACTCAATGGTGAGCCCCGCGCCAGGGGCGCTACTGTGGTAGCGCACCACAATGTCGGCCAGGGGGCGCTGGATCTGCACAAAGCGAGCGGCGTCGCGCTCGCGGCTATCGCGCAGCGCACGTACCTGGTCGGGCGTATAGCCGCGCTCACGCACATCACGGGCCAAGCGCCACGCATGGCGCAAGGCTGCATCCGGTTCGAGGTAGACGGTGAGATCAAAGAGGTTGGCAAGGCTGGCGGGCGTGAGTGTGAGCATCCCATACGCCAGAATCAGCCCGGTTGCCGCAACCGTTTCGGGCGCACGGTGGGTGCCGCTACGGTGATCATAGACCGGCTTGCTGATGGCTTCGCCGGTACGCAGGGCCGCAAGGTGGCGCGCCATGAGATCGAGATCATTGGCCTCGGGATCAACATCAGTCAAGGCCCGCGCCTGACGATCTGCCCGCGAATAGCGGTGGTAGTCGTCAAGGCAGATGGGCGTCACACCATTGCTGCCGAGCAGACGTACCACCCCACGGGCCAAGGTGGTCTTGCCGGAGGCCCCGTCACCAACGAGGCCAAGCATAAGGGGCTGCGTGTCTGGCATAGCTTCGCTTGGGTTGGATCAATTCCTTGAATTCCAATCGGCTAGAAATTGCTCGATGCCGCGGTCGGTGAGCGGGTGGCGCATGGCCAATTTGAGTACATTGAAGGGGCATGTGGCAATGTCGGCGCCAGCGATGGCCGAGTCGATGATGTGGCGCGGATGGCGAATCGAGGCCGAGAGGACCTTCGTGCTAATTTCGGAATCTTGGCGGTAGATTGACACAATTTCGCGGATAAGCTGCATACCCTCAACGCCGCTATCATCTACGCGACCAATGAAGGGGCTGATGATGAAGGCACCGGCGCGAGCCGCAAGCAGCGCTTGGGCCGCGTTGAAGCAGAGGGTTACGTTGGTACGAATATTGTGGCGTGCGAGTTCACTCACGGCGCGCAAGCCCTCAAGGGTACTTGGGATTTTAATAATGACGTTGGGATGCCAAGCTGCGTATTCAATACCCTCTTGGATCATGCCATCGGCATCGAGCGAGAGGGTTTCGGCACTGATCGGGCCATCAACCAGGTTGGCAATCTCGGCAATGGTGGTCTTAAAATCGGCCCCCTTCTCCCGCGCAATCAGCGTGGGATTGGTGGTGACTCCACTCAGAATGCCCCAACTAGCGGCCTCACGGATCTCGTCCAGGTTGGCGGTGTCAAGATAAATTTGCATGAGCAGCTCCAATTGCTTACGCCTTGCGGCATGTGGCTGCATTATAGCATAGGCGTTATACCATTTCAGATTGTAGATTGTAGATTGTAGATTGTAGATTGTAGAACATTGCGTCCCAATGAGCTTGAGCGTTCTTGATCATGCGGCATAGGCAACGGTTATTGGTATTACGTTGACGTAGGCGTACCTATCGGCTACAATCGGGCGCTAACATGCAGTATGAGGAGCCACTATGGCCCAGTTTTTTGTAACCGTCGCTTCGCGTGAAGCGACCCACCCTGAGACGATCCAGACGATCTATGTGCTTGAGGGGCTGGCCCTGCGGCTTGCGGATGTGGCCCGTTTGGCTACCGAGTTGCTCCACGATCCGGTGACTGAGACGGTCACCTGGCGGGCGCTTACGCTTGATGAACTGATGGTTGAACCACTGCCCGCCGCTGCCCACATGCTGGAGGTCGCCTATCGTCCGGGGGTTACCGATAATGCGGGCGAGAGTGTGCTTGAGGGCGCACGCCGCTTGGGTATTGCGGTGCTGGATCAGGCCCGCATGGTGCGCCGCTACCTCTTGACCTCTGGGGTTGATCCTGCTGCTCGTGCGGCTGAATTGACGATTGATCTGGTGCAGACGAGCCTGATTGCGGTGCCGGGGATTGACCACCGTAGCCGTCTGCGTTTCTACCAAGATCTGATTAGCCCGCCGGCGCATGTGCAGCCCCGTGTGGTGCGTGTTGCTCTGCGTGAGGCCGATGATGCCGAGTTGCTGCGGATTAGCCGCGATGGGATTTTGGCGCTCGATCTGGCTGAGATGCATGCGGTGCGTGACCATTTTGTTGCCTTGGGGCGCGATCCGAGCGATGGTGAGTTGGAGACGCTGGCCCAGACGTGGAGCGAGCATTGTAGCCATAAGAGCTTTAAGGCGAAGGTGCGCTATCGCCGCGCTACCCCCGACCAGCGTGCGGCAGCGCTCGATCCCCAGCTCTACCCGGCTTTCCATCTGCTTGAACAGGACGAGGTTGAGCTGAATAGCTTGATCAAGACCTTTTTGATGGCGGCGACAGAACGGATTGTGGCCCCTGAGTCGGCGGCGGCCCACTTTACGCTGGCTCACGGCAGCTTGCGCCTGCCTGAGCATGCGTGGGTGCGTTCGGCTTTTGTTGACAACGCAGGGATTATCGCCTTTGGCCCCGCTCACGAGGTCTCGTTTAAGGTAGAAACCCATAACCACCCGAGTGCGCTCGAACCCTTTGGTGGCGCGAACACCGGCGTGGGCGGGGTCATCCGCGATGTGCTGGGCGTCTCGGCGGAACCGATTGCCAACACCGATGTCCTCTGCTTTGGCATGCCCGATACGCCCGCAGAGGCGCTTCAGCCTGGGGTGCTGCATCCGCAGCGCGTAGCCTTGGGCGTGGTGGCAGGTGTGCGTGATTATGGCAATAAACTGGGCATCCCCACCGTGAATGGCGCAGTCCTCTTTGATTCTGGCTACAGCGCCAACCCCTTGGTCTATGCGGGGACAGTGGGCCTCGCACCGCGCGATGCCCACCCGCGCAATGTGGCCCCCGGCGATGTGATTGTGCTGCTTGGCGGGCATACGGGCCGCGATGGCATCCACGGGGCGACCTTTAGTAGCATTGAGCTTACGCACGACACGGCGGCAACGGTGGGATCGGCGGTGCAGATTGGCGATCCGATTACCGAAAAGAAGCTGTTGGATGTCTTGTTGCAAGCCCGCGACCAGCGGCTCTACTCGGCGATTACCGACTGTGGCGCGGGCGGGCTGTCGTCGGCAGTGGGTGAAATGGGTGCTGGCTGTGGCGCCCATGTGACCCTTGAGCGCGTGCCGCTCAAGTATGCCGGGTTGCAGCCGTGGGAAATCTGGCTCTCGGAGGCCCAGGAGCGTATGGTGCTGGCGGTGCCCCCGACCAACCTCAACGCCTTCTTGGCGCTCTGTGAAGCTGAGGATGTTGAGGCGACGGCGATTGGTACCTTCACCGCTGATGGGCGTTTGCGGGTGAACTACAAAGAGCTTGAGGTGGTTGACCTCGCGATGGAGTTTTTGCACGACGGCCTGCCCCAACGGGTGCTAGAGGCGCTCTGGCAAAGCCCAGAACGCCAGCCGATACACGCGGCGGAAGGGGCGGCCCTGCCCGCAAGCGCCAACCTGCTCTTGCAACTCTTAGCCCACCCCAACATCAGTTCCAAGGAGCGGGTTGTGCGGACCTACGACCACGAGGTACGCGGCGCAACCATTCTCAAGCCGTTGGTGGGGGTTGCGCTGGATGGCCCGGGCGATGCGGCGGTGTTGCAGCCCGTGGCGACGATGCAGCGCGGTTTGGCCTTGGGCTGCGGGATCAACCCGCGCTACGGGCGGATTGACCCCTACTGGATGGCCTTAGCGGCGGTTGATGAGGCGCTCCGCAATGTCGTGGCGGTCGGCGGCGATCCTGGGCGCACCGCGATTCTCGACAACTTCTGCTGGGGCGATCCGCGCCAACCTGATCGCATGGCTGGGCTGGTTCGGGCCGCAGCGGGCTGTTACGATGCCGCCGTCGCTTTTGGCACGCCCTTCATCTCAGGCAAAGACTCGCTCAACAACGAGTACCGCGACGCAGCAGGGCAGCGCGTCGCCATTCCGCCCACGCTCTTGATCTCGGCCCTGGCCGAAGTCCCCGATGTGCGCCGCTGTGTCAGTATGGATCTGAAACAGGCGGGCAACCGCATCTACCTGGTGGGCGCGACCCGCGCCGAGTTAGGCGGCAGCCATTTGGATGCCATTCTGGGCCGCGACGGGCTGGCGGGCCAGGTGCCCCAGGTTGATCTTGTGGCGGCGCGGGCCACCTTTGCGGCCCTACACGGAGCCATCACACAAGGCTTGGTAGCGGCCTGCCACGATCTGAGCGAAGGCGGCCTCGCGGTCGCTGCGGCTGAAATGGTTCTCGCTGGTCATCTGGGGCTCGACTTGGAGCTTGATGCGCTCGGTGGTGAACTTGACGTAACCACGAGGCTCTTCAGCGAGACGCCGAGCCGCTTCTTGGTTGAGGTGCGTCCAGGCGATGCAGCAGCCTTTGAGTCGGTCTTGGCTGGTGTGGCGCTGGTTGAGTTGGGCGCAGTACAGCATGAAGCGCTGCTGCGGCTGCGGGCGGATGGCCAGATCGTAGCCGAGGTAGAACTCGACGCCTTACGCCAAGCCTGGCAGGCCGGGCTCAGTTGGATGTGAACCCCCAAGCGGGCTTGGGCGAACCAGGTTCGCCCAAGTACCTACAGGTTGCTACACTGTTATGGAAATCGTAGCCATACTGCTCTTATTGATCTGTTACGGACTGGCGGCATACTTGGCGTGGCTTCAGCGCACCCCACTCTACCTGCTCGCGTTGGGAGCAGGGCATCTGAGTGCGCTGGCGCTGCCATTGTGGCACATGCTCTACGGCGCGCGGCTCAGTGCGGGCTTCGAGCAGGCCCAACAACTCTTAGCCCAAGCCATCCCTATGGGCGTCATCCTAGGCTCGGGTTGGTACTACCCCTTACCTGCCATCATCGTCCTGCTGCTCTGGCGCACACGCTGGTGGTTTCCCGGCTATCTCGCTGGGTTTATCACCTTCTTCATCTTCTCACTCTACCATTTGGTGCTAGAGACAATTGGCCTCCGCACCCGCACCTGGAGCTACGAGGCGGGATTGTTGCCGTGGGGCCTGACAGCCCCACTGTTGCACGCCTTCATGGCCGCAGTGATTAGCTACGGGCTGCTCTATGTACTCTTAGCAACTAACCGCTTCTCGTGGCAGAGCCTGCTCGTCTTGGTGCTACCAGCAGGGCTTGGGTTGAGCCTCCTGGTTCACGGGTTGCTGGGCGCACCCTTCTGGGTAGCGCTGATTGTCGGCGGGCCCGCGTGGATGGCGCAGGTTGGCCTCTTCACCAGTTTGGCGCTGCTACTCTGGGCCAGCCAGATCATCACCTCGGGCTTTAACCGGCTCCAAGCGCCCTAATGCTAACCCCAATACTTTTCAAATACGACGGGCTTCTTGACGCAACGGCGCAAGGGCGCAAAGTTTTTTTGCATATGAGCGCCAAACCTTTGCGGCTTTGCGGCTTTGCGCGAGCTTATTTGAAAGATATTGATGCTAACCCCTGAGTTACTGCTGACGGCCTATAGCCAAGGGCTCTTCCCCATGGCCGACGAGGCGGGGGCACTTGGCTGGTACGAGCCAACCGTGCGGGCGATCATTCCCTTAGAAAGCTTTGTGGTGCCGCGGCGCTTGGCGCGCACAGTTCGCAGTGAGCGTTTCAGCGTGCGCTACAACAGCGCCTTTACCCGCGTGATGCGGGCGTGCGCGGCCCTCCAGCCGGGGCGCGAAAGCACCTGGATCAGCGAGGAGATGATTGAAGCCTATAGCCAACTCCACCGGCTCGGTTATGCCCACAGCGTTGAGAGTTGGCGTGCAGGCCAATTGGTAGGCGGGCTCTACGGGGTCACCCTTGGCGGCCTCTTTGCAGGCGAAAGCATGTTCTGCCACGAGCGTGATGCGAGCAAAGTAGCCTTAGTGCACCTTGTAGCGCGGCTGCGGGCGGGCGGCTTTACCCTACTCGACTCGCAGTACATCGTCGGTTCGCACATGCTCCAATTCGGGACGCAAGAGATCAGCCGGGCTGAATACCATCGGCGGCTACGAAAAGCCCTGCGGGTCAGGGCGGTCTTTTGAGGCGGGGTTTGTGACGCAACGGCGCAAGGGCGCAAAGGTTGTTAGGGATGGTTTTAGAAAGGCGCTTGTAGCTTTACCGTCGTAGTGCCGACGTTAGTCGGCATCCGGGGGTTGTCGGCGACCTCAGCCGACTAAGGGAAGCGGATGTTGTTGATTGCCCCGTTGCGTTGCGTTGCCGCCCTGAGATGCCGTAGGTAGTGCTGACTTTAGTCGGCTTCCCATCGCTACCAAAGACCTCAGCCGACTAAAGTCGGCACTACGATGCCCGCCCATAGACTATTCAGCATGACAGGCTGCTGGGATACGTAACAATTTCTGCTTCCCTAAAGTCGGCACTACCTATAGCGCAAACGGTAAAGTGCTCTGAAATCATCCCTAAGAAGCTGTCTGAAAAGTTAGTGGGTACGCGGTGGAGTGCCGGCTTTAGCCGGCTAAAGCCGGCACTCCACCGTGTGTCACGTACTGAAAAGCCATGATAAACAAATTCGTGCTATAATGTAATTATACCAATTACCCTTGAACATGCCGCATTATCAAGAATGCTAACGCCCATTGGGACGCCATGTTCGGCAATCTGCAATCTGCAATCTGCAATCGTAAATGGTATAAGGCATCACAGCTAAAGCTCAGGAGGCTCCAATGCCCGATGATATTCTCTGTGCGACCCAACCTGTGCGCCACCTGACGCCGTCGGCGCAGGGGCGTTGGACGATTGCCGACTATGAGCGTCTGCCCGACGATGGGCTGCGCTATGAGTTGATCAGTGGAGAGCTGCGCAAGACTCTGGCCCCGAACCTTGCCCATCAGACCAGCTCGTTACGGATTGTGCATCAGCTCTTCACCCTGATCGAAACAACCGGCGCAGGCCGCGTCTTTGCGGCGCCGGTTGATGTGCAACTCGATGGCGCTACGATCGTGCAACCCGACATTGTGGTGGTGCTGCGCGACGGGGCGGCAACCCTCACCGAGCAGCGGGTTGTCGGCCCGCCCGACCTGATTGTCGAGATCACCTCACCCAGCACGGCGAGCTACGACCGCCGCGAGAAGCGTGACTGCTACGCAGCGGCGGGGGTACGCGAATATTGGATCGCCGACCCGGCTAGCCGCAGTGTTGAACTGCTGACGCTAGAGGGCGACAGCTACCACGCCGAGCATATCTACCGTGGCCAGGCGATCATCCCCAGCAGCATTGTTACCGGGTGGGCCGTGGCGACCGATGCGCTCTTTGGGTAGGCGAGAGGCGGACAGAGATGAGCGAGGATTGCACCACAGAGGTTGTTATACCATTTACGATTGCAGATTGCCTAACATGGCACCCCAATGGGCGTTAGCGTTCTTGATCATGCGGCATGTTCAAGGGTAATTGGTATTATACCAATTTACAGTTTGGAGGCATTCAGCGCAGTCTGATGCTGCAAACCTATTTCCCATTTCCTATTTCCTATTTCCTGCTTCCTGTATCCTTCCCTATAGAAACAACGCTACCGTGGCACCTGGAGTACTACATGCTCCAAGACCAACTGCGGGTTGCCGTTTTCGCGCAGGTGCTGTGCGGCTTGACCGATGCGGGTGGCCATGGCATGAATCTGGGCGAGGCTTTGGCCTTTGGCCAGTTGGGCCAGTTGATCGCGCCGGTCGGTGTTGACGATGCCTTCGGGACAGCCCGCAGCGGTGAGTAACATGTCGCGCCACCAGCCTTGCCAGAGTTCAAGCCACGCGAAGACGGTCTCTTGTTCGCCGCTGCGGTACTCTTTGGCACGCTGTTCGGCCCAGCGCATCCCGGCGCTGAGACTGCTGCCTTGGAGGTTGAGGAGTGTATCGAGTTGCTCGTCGCGGCGGGCGACGGCGTCGGGCTGTTCGACGAGTTGGAAGGCCCAGCCGATTCGTCCGCCGCTCCAGGCGGCCAGCATAGCCGCATCATCTTTGGTCACCCCGCGTGCTTCGAGTGCAGCGGCCACTTGGCGGCGCGGCAGGGGGCGCAGGCGCAGCACGCGGCAGCGCGAGACAATCGTGGGGAGCAGTTCGGTACTATTGGCAACAAGGATGAGCGTCACGTAGGGCGGTGGCTCTTCCAGCGTCTTGAGCATCGCATTGGAGGCTTCCTCGTTGAGCCGTTCGGCATCATGGAGGATGAAGATGCGCCGCCGCGCCTCGTAGGGGCGCAGGGTTAGGTCGCGCTGCCACTCGCGCACGGTACCGATCTTGAGTTCCTTCTGGCGTGCCGCTTCGTCGGCCTTGAGCCCAGCGGCTTGACTGGCCATACCCGCAATCCGCAGATCAGGGTGGTTGCCCCGTTCGATGCGGCGGCAGGTGCGGCAACTCAGGCAGGGAGCACCCGTGGCCTGCTCGCAATTTAACGCCTGGGCAAAGCGCAAAGCCACCAGCGCCTTCCCGATGCCAGCCATGCCACTGATCAGGTAGGCATGGGCATCGGTAGCGTTGCTAATGCTGGTCTGAAGCTGCTCAATGGCCCATTCGTGGCCGATAATATTCCACATCGCATAGTCCTTAGAGGCTGTCAGTGCCGTTCCACATGCCGTGGAGTGCCGGCTTTAGCCGGCTGAAGCCGGCACTCCGAAACTAGCCCACCAACATTTTCAGACAGCTTGTTACAACCTACGAAACACCAATACCGCATTCACCCCACCAAAGGCAAACGAATTGGAGATTGCTAATTGGAGGCGGGCATGGCGCGCCTGATTGGGCACATAGTCGAGGTCACAGGCCGGGTCGGCTTCTTCTTGGTTAATGGTAGGCGGAATGAGGCTATGGCGCAGCGCAAGAATCGTGGCCGCTGCCTCAATCGCTCCAGCGGCACCAGTGAGGTGGCCGATCATAGACTTGTTGGAACTGACCGGCACACTATACGCATACTCACCAAAGACATGCTTGATCGCCCGTGTTTCGGCCAGATCGCCCGCTGGGGTACTGGTGGCGTGGGCATTGATATAGTCAATCTGCTGGGGATCGCAGCGGGCATTCTGCAGGGCGCGGCGCATCGCCCGTGCCGCACCATAGCCATCGGGTTCAGGTGCGGTGATGTGGTAGGCATCGGCGGTAGCGGCGTAGCCTGCTACTTCGGCCAGGATCGAGGCTCCGCGACGGCGGGCATTTGAGAGCCGTTCGAGCACCAAGACGGCGGCACCTTCGCCTGGCACAAAGCCATCGCGCCGGGCGTCGAAGGGGCGTGAGCCTTTGCTTGGCTCGTGGTTGGCATGGCTACTGAGGGCACGCATGACACAGAAGGCCCCTAAGCTAAAGGCTGTAATCGGTGCTTCAGCCCCACCCGCGAGCATAATCTCGGCCTCGCCGCGGCGAATAACCTCAGCGGCCTCACCAATCGCTTGGGCACCCGCCGAGCACGCCGTACTAATCGCACTCAGGTAGCCGTGCAGCCCCAACTGGATGGCCACTTGGCTGGCGGGCATATGGGGCAGTGCTGCGGGAATGAAGAAGGGGCTGATCTTCATGCCACCGCGCTGCAACAGCGTCATGGCCGCCTGCTCAATGTCAGGCATAGCACTGGTGCCACAGCCAATCAGCACCCCGATCTCTTCACTATTGCCACTAATTCGCAGATCCGCATCGGTGACAGCCATCTGCGCTGCGGCCACAGCAAACTGGCTCGAGCGCGACATGCGCCGTGCCTCTTTGCCATCCATAAACTCTTTGGCCACAAAGCCCGGCACCTGGCCGGCAATTTGGCATGGATAGCCTGAAGGATCAAAGTGGGAGATACGCTCAATCGCGCTTCTGCCTTGGCTCAACCCCGCCCAAAAGGGTGCTACACCAATCCCAAAGGGCGAAACCACCCCCATGCCGGTGACAACGATACGCCGATCTTCATCTTCGTCATCAAGCCCCATGCCCAATGGCGCAACGATAGGCGCATCCTCAAGCACCTCGGCCAACAATTCGTCAATCCGAGCGTCAATATCTTCAGCCTCGGTGGCATGCAACAGGGCGAGCAACTCCGCCCGCAGGGCGGCTCGCCGCTTGGCTGGCATCTGCGCCATGGGCAACCCTTTGGATTATGGGGGAAGGATACAGGGAAGGATGAAGGATGAAGGATGAAGGATGAAGGAGGCATCAGGATGCCTTAGCCCCTAATGATACCATAACACTCTTGGGCTAGAGGCATGGTTAGGGAAGGTTTCAGGTCACGTTACCGTTTGCGCCATGGTAAAGAGGTCGCCCCCCGGATGCCGACTAAAGTCGGCACTACGACGGTAAAGCTGAAAGCGCATGTCTGATACTCAAGCATGCGAAGCGGCATTGGGCGATCACTGCCTCTGGTACAATACACCTATGGAACGTGCCATCATCGATTCTGAGGGGGTGGTGGTTGATTTTGGCAATGGTGCTGGAATCTTCGACCAGACCTACCAGGTGCCTGCGGGAACTATTCTGGGTATGATTGGGCCGTCGGGCTGTGGTAAGACGACGACGTGTCGGGTGGCGTTGGGGTTGTTGGCCCCCCAGCGTGGGCGCATTACGACCTTGGGGCGTACACCGACGCGCTTTACGGCAACGGATCGTGAGCAGATTGGCTATATTCCGCAGCAGTTTGTGCTCTACCCCCGGCTCAGTGTCGCCGAAAATATCCAGTTTGTCGCTAGTCTCTATGGCATGCCTGCACGCTTTGTGCGCGAACGCATGGCGGAGTTGTTGGCCTTTGTTGATCTGCAAGATGCCCGCAACCGCTTGGGTCAGCACCTTTCCGGTGGTATGCAGCGCCGCTTGATGCTGGTGAGTGCGTTGATGCACGATCCGGTGCTGCTCTTTGCCGATGAGCCTACCGCTGGGATTGATCCGGTCTTGCGGGCCCGCTTTTGGGAATATTTTCGCCAGTTGCGCGATCAGGGGCGCACGTTGGTCGTAACGACCCAGGTGGTGAGTGAGGCGATCCACTGTGACTATGTGGCGGTGATGCGTCAAGGGCGTATCTTGGCGCTTGATACTCCGGCGAATCTGCGCCGTTTGGCTTTTAGTGGCGAGATTATTGATGTGACGCTGGCCGATCCCGATGATATGCCGCGTGCGTTGGCGACGCTGCGCCGCTGGAAGGATGTGGTGCGTAGCGCCCGGCCTGCTCCTAATGCTGAGAGTGATGCCGATCTGCATGTGGTGGTTGAAGATGCGCGTGAGTGGCTACCTGAAGTCTTGGCCCGGCTGAATAACCAACGTCCTCGCATTGTGGCCGCCAGTGCTGCCCCGCTCGAAGTGAGCTACGACGAGATCTTCATTAAACTCATGCGGCAGGACGAGCAGCGTCAAGAGGAGGCCGAACATGGCTGATCCGGCCATCCCCAATCCCAATGCAACCAACCGGCAGCCGGTCGCCTGGCATGTACCCGGCTGGCAACGCTGGCTCATCCGCGTGCGCGCCTACTTCCGCAAGGAGGTCAATGAAATCTGGCGTCAGCCGTTGCTCATCCTCAGCCTGATTGTTGGCCCTTTGCTGGTGCTGATTCTCTTTGGCGCAACCTATGTCAATAGCACCCCCCGTGTGCGTACTGGTCTCGTTGTCCCAACGGAGGGACTGAGTGGCGTTGATGAAGATGAGATCTTGATGCTGATTGGGCTCAATTTTGACCTGCTGCTGATTACGAGTGAACGGGAGCATGCCGAAGCGCAACTGGCAGCGGGCGAACTTGATCTCGTGCAAATTCTGCCAAGTAATGTGGTCACTGCACTCCGTAGTGGTATCAACCCTGTGATCGAATTTCAATCTGCGGCGATCAACCCAATGACCGAAGGCTGGATTCAATACCTGGCGTATGCCCAGGTCAATGAGATCAACAAGGCGATTCTGCGCGTCACGGCGACGCAGGCCCAAGAGGAGGCCGCCGATTTCCGTGTGCGTCTGACCGATGCTGAGGGCAAGGTGATTGAACTGGAGCAGAATTTGAGTGAAGCGGGACGACGGGCTAGCCAAGAGAATGTACGCGAGCTTGTGGAGTTGACCAACCGCATTGAGGCGCTGCTGCCCGCCCAAGATATTCTGAGAGCCCGTGGGCCCGAGTTGGCTGGTTTGCGCCCGGCGATCCGCCGTGTGCGCGGCAATTTGCAGAATATTGAACAGGCACTGGCCAATGATACGCTTGAACTCTACATGCTCGAAATAACCCAAGCACGCAGCGACCTTCAGTTGATCAATGGATCACTCGAAATCTTCATCAACACGCCCCCTGATTTACTCGTTTCGCCAGTAGCCCAGCGCTACGCAAACATGCGCGGCAGCGCCTATCCCGCTGTGGTCTACTATTCACCCGGAGTCCTCGCACTGCTGGTGCAGCATACCGCGATCACGTTGGGGGCATTGGCGCTCGTGCGCGAACGGCTCATGGGCGCTTTTGAAGTCTTCCGCGTCGCGCCGGTGAGCCTGATCCAACTGATCATCGGCAAATATTTGGGCTACACGGTCTTTATTGGCCTTGCCAGCAGCGCCTTGATTATTGCCATGGCCTTCTTAGGCGTACCGATGCTGGGCAATTGGCTCAGCTTTGGGCTGCTGCTGCTGCTCTTGATCATCGCCTCACTGGGGGTGGGCTTCCTCATCTCGGCGCTCTCCGGCTCCGACAGCCAGGCCATTCAGTTGGCCATGATCTCCCTGCTGCTCTCCATTTTCTTCAGTGGCTTCTTCATCGCCCTCGACAGCTTTGCGCCCGCTGCGCTCCCTGTGGCCTATGCCATCCCCATGACCCACGGCCTGGCTGGGTTGCAGCAGATTATGCTCCGTGGCCTCAGCCCTGATGCTTGGACATGGGTTGGGCTAGGGGCGATTGCCTGCATCAACTTCATGCTTGTCGTCGTGATTACCGGGCGGCAACTGCGTCGAGCGTAATACCAGTTATGAGTGACGAGTGACGAGTGACGAGTGACGAGTGACAAGCAGAAACTAAGAGGCTGTCTGAAAAGTCTATGAACTGGCGTTGGAGTGCCGGCTTCAGCCGGCTGAAGCCGGCACTCCAGCGCGTGCCCACTAGCTTTTCAGACAGTTTCTAAAAGAAAGCTACTGCATCATCATGATCACCCCTGAACATGCCCATATTCTGGTTGTAGACGATGAAACGGTCGTGCGCCGGGTGCTTGGCGATGCCTTGGCTCAAGCGGGCTATCGCGTTCGCACGGCGGCCAGTGGGGAGCAGGCGCTGGCGCTGATGGCGGAACATGCCGCTGATCTGGTGCTGCTCGATCTACAACTGGGCGATACCAATGGGGTTGACGTGATGCATGTGATGCGCGAGCGTTGGCCGCAGACCCAGATTATCATTCTGACCGCTCATGGCTCAATGAGTAGTGCCATTGCTGCTGTGCGCCACGAAGCCGCCGATTACCTGCTCAAGCCCATTGGGGTAGACGCCTTGCGCCAGCGGGTCGGCGAGGTCTTGGTGCGTCATCGTGCCAGCCGTGAGCGGCAAACGTTGATCCGCAACATGTACGAACAGCTTCAAAGTTTGGTCGAAGAAGAGAGCAGCCCTCGCGCTGCCCCCGAGGTAGCCACACCTGTTGTCCAGCCTGATGAACAGACGCTCATGGCCGGGCCGCTCATGGTTGATAGCGGGCGCTACCAAGTTTCCATGAGCGGCCAACCGATTGAAGTTACACCCACCGAGTTTGCCATTCTGCAGATTCTCGCACGCCACCCAGGTAGCGCAGTGAGTTGCGTACAGATCGTTCAGACCTTTCAAGCGGGCGTAGACAGCGAAGACGAAGCGCGGCAAATGGTTCGTCCGCACATTGTGCGTCTACGTCGCAAGATCGAACCCGATCCCGCGCATCCACGCTATATCCAATCGGTACGCGGCATCGGGTACCGCTGGATGGCACCGGATCTGAGAGGAGATAGGAATTAGGAGATAGGAATTAGGAATTAGGAGATAGGAATTAGGAGATAGGAATTAGGAATTAGGAGATAGGAATTAGGAATTAGGAGATAGGAATTAGGAATTAGGAGATAGGAATTAGTTCTGCTCTGTTCCTACTTCCTACTTTCTACTTTCTACTTCCTACTTTCTACTTCCTACTTTCTACTTCCTACTTCCTACTTTCTACTTCCTACTTTCTACTTCCTACTTTCTACTTTCTACTTCCTACTTCCTACTTCCTACTTCCTACTTTCTACTTCCTACTTCCTACTTCCTACTTCCTACTTCCTACTTCCTACTTCCTACTTCCTACTTTCTACTTCCTACTTCCCACTTCCTAGCTCAGCCTCAAGCTCGGCAAGCTTTTGGGCATACTCGCGCCGCTCGAGGATTCTTAGCGTCACGTAGCCGCCAATCACCGCGAGGAAGAGCCCGGGCCAGACGAGCCAGGCAAAGCCAATTTTGATACTAAAAATGAAAATTGCGGTCAAAATAAAGAGAAAGACCGCACCTGAACCCATGTAGGGTTCAAAACCAGGGCTATTGAGGTAGACTTCGTCGCGTCGGCTGAAACGTTGCTGCTCTTGGGCCATCGGTTGCAACCTTTCTGTTTGTGCAAGAAGTGAGGTTTGCAGGAACTTCACCCCCCGTATCCTAACATAGGTACGATAAGCCTGTGAGCAGAATAGTGTGGTAAATTCGCAACTAAGTTGTGGTTTGGTACTATTCGATCAAGCCCTTGACCGTCTCGATGACTGGCCCGGCGTAGGGTTCGGCCCAATCAGGGCGGGCCACGTAGACGTAGATGCTGGTAGCTAGGGTAATAAAGATGATCATAGAGATGATCATGCGTATCAGTTTGGCCATGCACGAGCGGATGGTGGCAACGAATCCATTGGAAGGCTTGGCGTTCCGAGCTTGTGCATGGGGTTTGTGCGCTTGCGGTGCTGGTGGTGCAGCCACTTGGGCGGCCACAGGTTGCGCCATGCTGCCGTGTGGGGCTACGCGCACTTGCGCTGGGCGCGGTAGTGGCTGCGCGTTGAGTGCTGCTTGGAAGGCTTCCATGGTGGCAAAGCGATCATTGGGCACTTTTTGCAACGCCCGCTCGAGCGCATCGTTGGTACGCCGTGAAAGGCTTGGAACCAGTTGGTTCGCAGGCGGAAAGCTGAAGGGCAGTTGCTCAGTTGGATCGCGCCCCGTCAACAAATGGTGCAGGGTCGCCCCAAGTGCATAGATGTCCGATTGGGGCGTCGCAAGCCCTTGGTACTGTTCCGGTGGCGCATAGCCCGGCGTGCCTACTTGGCTGCCCCGTTCACTGCCCCGAAAGAGCGTGGTGATGCCAAAATCTACCAATTTGACAGCGCCACTGGCTCGCTCAATCATCACATTCGAGGGCTTCATATCGCGGTAGATCAGCCCTTTGCTGTGCAGATAGGTAAGCACACTACAGAGTTGATCGGCCCAAAGCAGCACCTGCCGCTCGTCCAAGCGTCCTTTGCGCTCGACCAGCTCTTGAAGGTCTTCACCATAGATGAAGTCCATGGTCAAGTAGTGCCGCCCCTCGTCACGAAAATAGCTGTAGACGCGGGGAATGCGCGGATGGCTGAGGCTCTGCAGCAGTTGCGCCTCGGTGTAGAAACTGGCAAGCGCCTCAGCCCGTTCGCGCGCCTCAGTGAAACGGTCGAGCATCTCCTTAATCGCATAGACCCGCCCAACCTGGTCGCGCCCCTCGTAGATCGCTCCTTGGCCCCCCTGCTTCACAACACGAGTGATCACATAGCGCAATTCATCGCTTGGCGCATCGTTGTTGAGGATCATGTCGTGGCCACAGTGCTGGCAGAAGTGTGCTTGGGGCACGTTCTGTTTGTGGCATTGTGGGCAGAGGATGCGGCTTACTTCGACCATGGTGCTCCGGGGGCTGGTGCAGATTGGAGATTGGAGATTGGAGATTGGAGATTGGAGATTGGAGATTGGAGATTGGAGATTGGAGATTGGAGAT
>NZ_NQWI01000048.1 GCF_002532535.1 Candidatus Viridilinea mediisalina | reverse complement strand
TCATCGCGCAGTTGCTGGTTCTCGACGCGCAACGCCGCGTTCTCAGCGGCGAGCGTCTCAATGACGTTCAGCAACTGGATCACGATCTGGCGCGTGGCCACATCAGGAATGGTATCGGGGTTGATGTCAGGAATCTGCATACAGGTAGTCTACCAGAACTTCACCACGCCGTCACGCACCGCCCAGTGGTTTTGGAGAGGATACCCTACGACCAAGCGTAAAGAAAAACAAACTCCGCATTTGGCAGAGAAGCCACCCGCGCAAGCATGGCGATCTCTATCTTGCCGACATCAAAGGCCCGTTTCTTATTGGGAAAGAACAATACGTTATCTTTGCTTGCATTGATGATATAAGTAGAATTGTTTGGGCCGAGATACTACCGAAAAACTACGTCCGATACATCCCATGGGCGCTAACACGCTGCTACCAAGCACTTGGGGGGGCACCACGCGACCAAAAGCTTGACAACGGAATCGGGTTAATCCGATCTGGACACCTCACGCTAGGGCCAACCGTACAAACCGCGTTCAACTTGGGAACCGAGTGCATTATCTACGTACCCGAAGGCGAACCAGAGCGAAACGGCAAGATCGAAGCGTTTAATAACACGCTCCAGCAAGAATTCATCAGCGAAAACAAGCTTGCCGAACAGACCATAGACGAAGCCCGCAAAGCCCTTGCAGCGTTCATCCACACCTACAACACGAATCGGCCCCATAGCTCACTACAGCATGAAGAGCCATGCAAGCATGGAACCTACCAGCAGCTTGACGTGAAAGCACCACGCACCAGCAAGGTAAAGGCCGAACGATACGGCACCCTTGCCTATTGGCGAAGAATCGACGGCAGAGGCATTGCACAGAACCGCGTTACAAGCGAGTGCTACGAACTAGACCCACACGTAGCCGGAAACTACTGTGAGATTGCCATCAATTGGGCCACTATGGAAGGCACGGTAACCGTTGACCGTAAGGTTATTGGGAAATTCAACCATAAGGATAGCGGCACCAAGGTTAACGGCGTAAGATGGATCAAGGTTAATCTTGACCCAGAAGCCGTAGAGCTTACAAGCGGCCCCAAGCGATTCGATGAAGAGGCATATACCCGCCAAATGACCAAACGACTCAAGCGCAAGGTAGCAGAATACCCCAAAGGGCTTGCCGTAAAACATACGCCAGATGGATGTATCCTACTTGATGCCGAGACGGGCGAAATCTACGCAATGCCAGAATCGTTAAACGCAGATCACCTGACAGATATTGACGTTTTTACCGAGTATTTGTGAGGCCAAGCCCCCAAGTGGGCGCGGGCTCCGCTGCGCGCCCACTTGGGGGAGGTAGAAGCGTGGGCACCGAAGAGGCATGAGCATCAAAAACCGCTCCTTGCAAGGCACAGAGAAACCCTTTACACGCACAAGACTAAAGCGCACCGATAGCAGGCTTATTGTCACAAGTACACTGTATGTTAAGTTATTTGGGTAACACAAGGCGAATGACCATGCCGGAATGTGGTACCACATGGCACGCAGCATGCGGGAATCGGCTCGTCAACAACGTGATCTGCACTTGCCTCCCTTGACGCGTGAGATGCTTGAACGTGATCCCTTTGGAACTTTTGATGAGTGGCTCGGTGAAGTCGAGAGCGCCCTGGGGAGCGCGAGTGGTCTGTTGATGCTGGATGAGTTTGAGGCCTTGGATCGTGCATTGAACCATGGCCGTTTCGATGAGGAGCGCGTGTTGGGTAGCTTGCGTCATATTATCCAGCATCGGCCTCGCTTCAAAATCCTACTCGCTGGCTCCCACACGATTGACGAATTTCGGCGTTGGGCCAGCTATCTGATCAATGTGCAGGTGGTGCAGATTGGCTATTTGCATGAGCAGGAGGCACGCCAATTGATTGAGCGCCCGGTTGCCGATTTTGCGCTACGTTATGAACCAGCCGCCAGTCAATCCATCCTTGACTTGACGCGGGGCCACCCCTTCTTGGTACAACTGCTCTGTGCTGAAGTGGTTGCTCTGAAGAATATGCACGATCCCGCTATACGCCGCCTAGCTACACTGAATGATGTAGAAGACGCCATCCCCGAAGCGCTGGCGAGTGGCGATATGTTCTTTGCCGACATTGCCAACAATCAGATTGACGCCTCTGGACGGACGATTTTGCGCACAATCGCGACCGCTGGCCCAGAAGTGAGTACACCACGCGCTACACTGGAACCACTTGTAGGTTCATCTCTTGACTCAGCAATACATCTTCTGCAACAGCGTGATCTCATCGAATTCGTTGATGGCGGCTACCGCTTTCAGGTTGAATTGATTCGGCGCTGGTTTGCGGCAACGATGAACCAGTAAGGGCAATGCGTGTTGATTGGCACAGCTACCGCCGAAAACTTTGCGCCCTTGCGCCTTTGCGTCAAGAAACCCGTCTTATGGACAAGGTATTGGGGGGAAGACAACACCGAAACCTCGGCGTATCTACACCGAAATCTCGGTGCGCTATGAAGGCATACTCTCTAGTATCTCCGCTGCGGCATGGGCCACGGCGCTGAAGAGCGACGGATCACGAGGAGCCTTCGCATGCCTAAGCGCAACGAAACCTTTGGCCGCCTGCTGAAGATAGCCATCAATAGCATTGCCACCTATGAGGGCAAGACCGCCCCATGCATTGAAGAGGAACTGGCCGAACAGGTGGGCTTGGCTGGCTCGGCGTTGCAACGCTACAAGAGTGGCTACCTGCCGCCTGAGCCGCGCACGATTGAGGTGATTGCTGAGGCGGCTATCCGCCGGGGGCTCTTTGCGCGTGAGTGGCTCGAACGCTTCCTGCATGCCGCACGCTACCCTCAGATTGAGCGGCTGGTGGAGCAACTCTGCCCACTTGGGCCGGCCCGCCCGCGCCCGCCGCGCGTCTATGAGAATCTGCCGGCTCCTACCTATAGCCAGTTTGTCATGCGCGAACAAGCCTTCGCTGAGGTGCTCGATGGCCTGCAACAACGCAGCGCCGCCGTCCTCATTGTCGGCATGGGCGGCAACGGCAAGACGAGTCTCGCCCGCGAAGTTGCCGCCGCGTGTCTCCACGATGCCGCCACGCATCCCCGTTGCGACGCGCTGGTCTGGGTGAGTGACAAGGATCGCCCCGGCACCACCAACCTCAGCGTGGTGCTCGATACGGTTGCGCGCACGCTCAACTACCCCGGCTTTACGCAGTTTGCCCACAGCGAGAAGCAGCACGAAGTGGAACAACTCTTGCGTCGTCAACGAGTGTTGCTGGTGGTAGACAACTTCGAGACCATCAACGACAGTGCGCTACTGACGTGGCTCCTCCGCTTGCCAGAACCGAGCAAAGCCCTGATCACCACCCGCGAATATCGCCGCGAATGGCGCAGCAGTTGGCCGGTCGAGCTGCGCGGCATGAGCGAAGCGGAGGCGTGGACATTGGTTGAGCAGCGGTTGCGCCAACTCCGCATCGAGCAACTGGTCAGCGCCCGCCAGCAACTCGACCCGCTGCTCATGGCTACGAGCGGCAACCCCAAAGCCATCACCATGACCTTGGGCCTGATCAAGTATGAGCGGCGCCCGCTCCAGGAGGTGGTAGACGACCTCTACGCGGCGCGTGGCGAACTCTTTGACGATCTCTTTGCGCGCGCATGGGCGCTGCTCGACGAAGCGGCGCGGCGCATCCTGCTCGTTGCCACCTTCTTTCCCACCAGCGCCAGCGCCGACGCACTCAGCGCCAGCGCCGACGCGCACGGCTTCGCCTTTGATCGCGAACGCCTCGTAGATCTCGCCCTGCTCGACGTGTACCAGAGCGATCTTGGTAGCCCGGTGCGCTACGCGCTTCACCCGCTGGTGCGAGCGTTTGCGACAACTCAATTATTACAACAACCAGCCTTGGAACGCGAAGCGCGTGATCGTTGGGTTATCTGGTATTTGAAACTCGTTCGCCAAATTGGGTATTGTCCCAATGACGTTGACAAATTGTCACTGCTTGATATGGAGCAAGACAACACCTTCTGGGTGATGAGATGGTCGTATCAACAGCAGCGTTACGACGAGTTTATGGAACTCTGTGCGCTTGATGGCGCGTCTGCACCAAAAACAGGGAACTTTCGCAGTGGCCCAAGCCGCGCTCAACGAAGCGATTGATCTTTTCGAGCGCATGGGCATGCCACGCGATCTCGCCGAAGCACGCGAGGCGCTGCGCGAGTTGCAAGGCCATGCTCTGGTGCAATAGCACATTAGGATGTGGTGCGTTGGCTTCGACAGGCTCAGCCAACGACGTGGCGCGTTGGCTTCGACAGGCTCAGCCAACGGTACCACGTCATTGGCTTCGACAGGCTCAGCCAACGACGTGGCGCGTTGGCTTCGACAGGCTCAGCCAACGGTACCACGTCATTGGCTTCGACAGGCGCTCAGCCAACGACGTGGTGCCGTTGGCTTGTGGTAGATTCGCCAAGCTCAGCCATCACAAGCCAGTGGTACACTCCCAAGACTTTCCCGTGCTACCACATCTTGTGTCTTTAGATAAGGTTTCAGAAACGGCCTTTCACCTTTACAGTTGGAGTGCCGACTTATGGTCTTCCAGAAATTAATCCGGTGTCGCGGCACGGACTAGACCTGATAGATATGCCAGATCTGCGAGGTCTGGTTAGCGGATTATTTACTGGAAGACCATAAGTCGGCACTCCGTCGGAGACCAAACTGTAAAGTAATCCTAAAACCTTGTCTTACGTGAGCAAGCAGCAATGCCTCATGGCCAAGCAAATCTTGGTAGCTCCCCTGCGGAAAACTCCCCAATCACAAGTGGAGATACTTATTCTTGCCCAAGATCCTGATCGAGCCCTGGCGCTTCAACTAACAAAACGACGCCCGATCTGGCTTGGGTTGCAACAACTCCCAGATACGAGCGCCGTCTTGTTTCTGGTGGGGACGGCGGGAGTTGAACCCGCACGCCTTGCGGCACATGATCCTAAGTCATGCGCGTCTGCCAATTCCGCCACGTCCCCCTACTCTTGGGGAGTATAGCATGTTGTGGCATACCTGACAAGGGGTGGGATGCCCCTAGAGCTATGTCAACGTTACCTCCGGTGGTATAACATTGACGTAGCTCGCTTCAAGCGGTATAGTTGAGCGGGGAACCGCGCTCTGCACGGGCTAGTGCTATGACAACTCAGGACTGGATTGGGCTCTTTCTCTCGTATGCCTATGCTGGTGGTCTGCTCTTTTTGGCAGAATTGGTGCGCCGTTGGCGCGGCTACCCGCAAGACTTTACGCGCAAGATCGTTCATGTCGGTGCCGGGATGTGGGTCTTTGGGGTCTTGGCCCTCTTTGATAATTGGTATATTGGGGTTATTCCCTTTGCCTCGTTTATCGTGATCAACTATTTCCTCTGGCGCTATAAGGTGCTGGAAGCGATGGATTCGGCAGATAGTACCCCCGGTACGGTCTATTTTGCGCTTTCGATTACGATTCTCTTTGGGCTCTTTTGGCGCACCGACTCGCCGAACGACCTTGGCTTTGTGGCCGCAGCCGGGACGATGGCGATGACTTGGGGCGATTCGAGTGCCTCGGTGCTAGGACGGCGCTTTGGGCGTCATCACTATGTCGTCTGGGGCGGACGCCGCTCTTGGGAGGGTTCGGCAGCAATGTTTGTTGCCTCCTTCTTGGCCATGTTCTTGACCATCCTGCTTGTCCCGGGCTCGGCCCTGAGTCCGCTTACTGCCCCTCTTAGTCTCGGTGTCGCCTTTGTGGCCGCCCTCGTGGCCGCCCTCGTCGCTACAGTTGGCGAAGGCATTGCCCCCCACGGTACCGACAATCTGACGGTGCCGCTGCTCAGTGGAGCTACGGTGTTCGCTCTCGTAACAGCTCTAGGGTAAGATATAATAACCACGGTGCGGATTGCCCCGCGCCAGCACTTCGATCATTTGTTAGCCTTGTTGCGTTGCTTATGGACTAAGAGGCTATCTGAAAAGTCTATGGTTTGGCGTTGGAGTGCCGGCTTTAGCCGGCTAAAGCCGGCACTCCAACGCGTGCCCCCGGCTTTTCAGACAACTTCTAGGGTAATCAGCGCACCGACCTGCCAGCCGCCATTGGGTTCCCCGATGGCCAGGGAGGAATGGTTTGGATAGCCTGCGTATCCCCATCCTGAAGATTGGCGATATTCTGATCGCCTCCATCCAGGTGGCGCTGCACGACGCCTCAGCCGTGCAGTTCAAAGACGACCTGCTCCAAAAAATCCACGACACTCGCGCCAAAGGTGTGATCGTTGACCTTACAGCCCTGGATGTTGTTGATAGCTTCATCGGTCGCCTGATTGCGGATATTGCCGCAATGGCTGGGCTTATGGGTACTAGAGTCGTGCTGACTGGCCTTCAGCCGGCTGTGGCGATCACGCTGGTCGAGTTAGGTCTCGAGCTGCCGCGCGTGCTCACTGCCCTAAACCTTGAGAAGGGGCTGAGTATGATGCAGCGCCTGACTGAGGAGAGCGGCGATGACGCAGCCTAAGACTGCGGTCATCCGCAGTGACCTAGACATTGTTATCGCCCGTACCATGGCCCGCGATGCCGCGAAGGCGCTTGGTTTTGGTGCGATTGATCAAGCACGCATTGCGACTGCGGTCAGTGAACTGGCGCGCAATATCTTTCTCTATGCCGGTACCGGCAATGTCTCGGTCAAAGAGATTGAACGCAGTGGCCGCAAAGGGATCGAGATTGTCTGTGAAGACCAAGGCCCCGGCATCGCTAATGTTGATCTTGTGATGCAAGATGGCTACTCGACCTCACGCGGTATGGGCATGGGCCTGCCCGGTGCCAAACGCTTGATGGACGAGTTCAACATCCGCTCCCAAGAGGGCGTTGGTACTACGATTACCTGCCGTAAGTGGCGTGGTTAGGAGAGGAACAGAACAGAGGAACAGAGGAACAGAGGAACAAATGAACAGAAATACACTCATAGATTTGTTCTGTTCTCCTGTTCTCCTGTTCTCCTGTTCTTTTGTTCCTCTGCTCCTCCATGAAACACTCGATACTCCCGCACAAAATGCTCAATAAAACGCTCAGGATGACCGTCAGCCGAGTTGCCTAAGCGGGCACGTAGTTTGGTCGCCAACTCATGGGCTAGGGTGGCACAACGCTCGCGCCGTAGTTCGTTGCGTTGCAACAAGAATTGTTCGGCTAGTGCATAGTCGGCGGGACGAGCGAGATGCAGGTTGACCAACAACGGCACTGCTGGTGCCTCTGCGTCCCGTGGTGGCACTGGGGCCGGTGTACTCTGGCGCAGCACGTCCTGCAACGTCTTGGCTGCGCCCTCGCGCACTACCAACGTGCCCGCTGCTAGATCGCCCAAACGCCGCGCATGCCGATCAGCGATCATGGTCAAGACGCCAAGCCCATAAGCAAAGGGCAGCAGATCAACCACACGAATGAGGTTGCGAATTGCGGCTGCACTTGCGTCCAAGGGCCGCCCGCCCTCACGGATGACCCGTAGCCCAAAGAGCCGCTTGCCCGGCGTTTGGCCCGACCAGACCAACTCGAAGGCCATGTAGAAACCCCAACTGAGCCCAAAGCCCAAGGTACTCCAGAGCGCCAAGAGCAGATTGCTCTGCAATCTGCTCATTGGCTCCAGCATGCCACCAATCAAGAACATACTGGTCGCTAAGGCAAGCTGGAGTATTATCAGCAGCAAGGTATCTACCGTTGCCGCCAAGCAGCGCGAACCGGCACCCGCTACCCTGTAGTGGATGTTTACAACTTCGGGCGTCTCGACGGTGTACAGGTCGTGCATAATCCCTAAGGATACAGAAGCGAGAAAATAGAAAATAGGTTTGCGGCGTCAGGATGCGCTGAATACACCTCCACTAGAGTGCCGGGCGCTCGGCATCATCTGGTGGTGCCGAAGCCAATCCAGGTTCTGCAACCGCCTCAAGGTGGCTCATGTCGTTGACCAGCTCAATCTGCCACGCTGCGCCCTTGATCCTTACGACACTGACCGAAGTATTGCCAATATGTGGAAAATGTTTGAAATTGTTGCCCGTGTAGTTGTCCGCATGAGCTAAGAGCATGCGAATACAGCCCCCGTGGGTGATCAGCCCAAGCGTAGCCCCGCGATGGTGATGGGCCAGAGCCCCCACCGCCTCGACCACTCGTTTGCGTAGCGCACTGACCGTCTCGGCCCCCCCGCGAGGAATATCCTGGCCCTGCTCAATCAGCGCGATCTCAGTGGGGTAGGCCGCCCGAATCTCATCGTAGGTCAAGCCACTCCATGTGCCCAAATCTATTTCGCGCAGATTTGGTAACAACTGCACAGCAACCTTCACTGCGGCCCCGACTTCCCAAGCGGTCTGGTACGCACGGGTCAGATCACTGCTGTAGATGGCGTCAAACTGGACGCCTTCAGTGGCGAGCCGTTGAGCTACTAGGCGGGCTTGCCGAAAGCCGATCTCGTTCAAAGGAACGTCGGTATGACCCTGCCAGCGCCCAATCATATTCCAATCGGTCTCGCCATGACGTATGAGGTAGACGGTGGTTGTCATTGAGCTGCCTCTCTGCTTGGTGTCGCGTCGTGCGGCCCCTATCTCTTCGTTATGATACCATAGCGGCGGGAGTGCGGGGGCGGGGTGCGAAAAAGACTTATGTAAGTAATTCGTGATCAAACCACTAGATTCTCTCGCCATGATCTGCTAGACTTGGGGGCGAGAGGGTTTTGCCAACTGCATAAGGCTCGTACTGTGGGAGTCGCGGCTTTCGCCAACTGAAGCTGCGGCTCCTTCTTTTTACTAGCCGGTTGCTTGATGATGGTACCACCAAACCTTCTCTTCACGACGCCGTACAGATGTGTAAACGAAGTGCAAAGGAGCAACCCAATGGTTAACAAACCCCGTCGTCTCTGGATGGTCTCTGGCCTGCTGATCGCGCTGTTGATGCTCGGCCCTGCCGTGATGCTGCGGATGAACGAGACCCATGCCCAAACGCCGCAGAGTTATGATGGCGGTGCGCTTGTGAGTGGTAAGCATACCCCGTTTGCCTCGGGGGTGAGTAGTAGTGATGCGATGCTGGCGAGTATGCTGGCCCAAACTGGCGTATTCACCGATATTCAAGCGATTAACCTTGATGGCGTTGCGGCTGTCATGGATGGCAATAATATCGTCTTCAGTAATTTGCGGATCGACTCACAGACGACGAGCCTAGATGATTTCTTGCGCATCTCGTTCGTCTTCAATTCCTCCAATCTCCAACTGATGCCCACTAAAGTTGAGGTGGTCTCCGATCTGGGCCTCTATCTGCCTGAAGAGCAACTCTTCCTCAAAGATGTGACGACCGAACTGGATCTGCTTGATCCAGAGGGCGAAAGCTTGGCACCCCAAACGACCCATCGCATGACGGTCGGTGCTGATGATGTGCTCCGCCTCAATATGGAGAGCGGTACGCTCCTGACGATGCGGGTCAATGGTGCCAATGATGACTTCAATCTGCAGGTGCGCGATCCCGATGGAAACTATATCCTCAACCCGATCTTCCGCGCCGGGACGAGTTGGACGATCTTTAATCGTCCGATCTTGAACTCTGGGGTTCACACGATCCGTTTTATCCCCCGCAACAACGAGACAGTCACGCTCAACGTTGGGGTACACAATAACAACCAGAGTACTACCACTGAGGTGCGTTCGGGTGATAGCATCAGTGCATCACTCAGCGACTGGGGGAAGGATTATGAGAAGTACCGCATTGAACTTGAGCGTGGCCAAATTGTGCGCATGTCGGCTGCTGGCGCAGGCGTATGGCTCAAGATCATCGATAGCAACGGGGCTCTCCTTAGCGATGTGACGGGCGGCGAGCTGAATCAGCGCATTGATGCCACGGGCACCTACTATCTCATCGTGGAGAATGATGGTTTCGACAGGAGGAGAAGCTACTCCGGCACAGTGACGGTTGAGGATGATGAGTTTGCTGATCAGTACCCCAGCCTAGCCGAAATTCCGGCGGCGCAGCAGCAAGCTCAGGTGGGTCAACGCTTCACCCTGCAACTCTCGGCAACCAACATGAACACACTGGCCAGCGATGCTGCCAGCAGTATCTACAGTGTCACCGGCCTGCCACCGGGCCTTGAGGTCAATGAGCAGACCGGCACGATCACTGGTACCCCGACTGAGCCGGGCGTCTTCCCCATCCGGGCGGTGGCTTCCAACAGCTACGGTCGTGATCGCACCGATTTCTTGCTAACCATCGAGGGCGGCGACGGTGCGCCAACGTTAAGCTTTGATACCTTCCTGCCCGTTATCGTTCGGGATTAGCCTTGGGGCTACGCCCCAAACCCTCTTGTTCTTTCGTGTTGGCGGCGAAGCCGCCAACACGAAAGAACAAGAAATCTTCGGGGGAGGCGAAGCCTTCCCCAACCCCCCGCCGGAGGGTTACCTCAATAGGCATTCTCTTGCTTGCCCGTTAGGAAGTTGGCAATGGTGCGGAGAATGATCTTAATATCGAAGAGCAGCGACCAATTTTCAATATAGTAGAGGTCGTAGCGTGTGCGCTCTTCAATGCTCGTATCGCCCCGTAGCCCGTTGATCTGGGCCCAGCCGGTCAGCCCGGCCTTTTCGCGGTGGCGGCGCAGGTAGCGCGGAATCTGTTGGCCAAACTGTTCGACCCAGCGTGGTTGTTCGGGACGCGGGCCAACAATGCTCATTTCGCCGATCAGCACGTTGATCATCTGGGGCAATTCGTCGAGGCTGGTGCTCCGCAAGATACGCCCGATGCGCGTCACCCGTGGATCGTTGGGGGTGGTCCAGGTGCCAAACTGCTCGGCATCCACGCGCATGGTGCGAAACTTGAGCATCCAGAAGGGTTTCAAGTCCATGCCGACGCGCTCTTGCAAAAAGAAGACCGGCCCACGCGATTCGAGGCGGATGGCGAGGGCGATCAGCATAAAGAAGGGCGCACCAAAGAGCAGAATGGCCGTACTGAAGCCAATATCGAGTGCCCGCTTGAGCGCCCGGTTCCAGGGGTTATCGAGGGCCGCATTCTTGACCCGCACCAACGGCAGATCGCTCAGGTCGCCGATAGAGAGCTCGTTGTTGGTGATGAGCTGAAAGGTATCGGGATAGACCTTAATCTCTACGGCTTCATCTTCGGCCTGGGTAATCACATCAATCAGGTCTTGGGGCGAGCGACCCGACAGGGCAATAATCACCTCATCGGCCTGGGTGGCCTGCACGACGCGGCCCAGTTGGGCGCTACGCCCCAAGACTGGCAAACCGGCAACGATGCTGCCAATCTGGGCCGAATCGCTCACGAAGCCTTGCACGCGGTAGCCCAATTCAGGGCGACGACGGATCGTATTCCAGACCAACTGGCCCGGTTCGCGTGCGCCCACAATGATCATGCGGCGCGTATCAATGTCATGGCGGCGCAACCAGATTACACAGGTGCGATGCAGCCCGCGCATCAGGATGCAGCCAACAATTGCACTGAGCCAACTCCAGACCAGAATATCGCGGGTGAAGGGCAGATCTTGCGAGCCAATTTGGGGCAAGAGCGTATTGATCACAATCGCCCCTACGGCAGTGAGCGAAACCGCCGTAAAGACCTTAAAAGCCTCATCAACCCGTGACGCGCCTCGGCGCATCTCATAGAGGCCATTGCTGGCAAAGACCGCCACCGCCATGAGGCTAAAGAGCAGCAGAAAGCGCATGGTTACGAGGGGATCGGTGGGGATGATCGCCCCACTCGCCTCGATACGCTCGGCAAAATAGGCAAAAACGGCAATGATCGCCCCATTGAGCAGCAGCAGATCGCCAATGATCAGGCTCAGGCGCAGCAGAGCGCGCCAGGCACGCGGGCGTATTTGTAAGCGCCGCTCAGCCAACACGCCGGGCGGCGGGGGGGAGGAGGAGATTGCGGCCAAGAGCGACCAACTCCTTTATGGTGATCCCGCTCTCGATCAGCAGATTGATCGGGGCGGCAGTCGTAGCGGCATAGTGTTTACGGTGGAAGATACGCATCGCAGCATAGAAGGCCCGGATCGAAGGGATTGCGCGGCGCGTACTTGCGGCCCGCTTGTAGTGATGCACGATGACATGCGGGAGGTAGACAATCTTCCAGCCGTACTGTTTGATCCGATAGCACCAATCCAGGTCTTCGCCATACATAAAGAACTGCTCATCAAGCAGCCCAACTTCAGCGATAACCGAGCGGCGCAGCAACATACACGCCCCAACCAGCGCATCCACCTCAGTGGTCTGATCGGGATCGAGGTAGGTTAAATTATAGCGCCCAAAGCGGGGGCTATGGGGAAAGAGCGTAGCGAGGCCACTCATGCGGTAAAAGGCCACCTCTGGACTCGGGAAACTGCGGCGGCAGGCGCGATCAAGCGAACCATCGGGCAGCAGCAATTTTGGGCCCACGGCCCCCACATCCGCATGTTGATCGAGGTAGGCCACCAAACCATCAAGCGCCCCAGCGGGCACCAGCGTATCATTATTGAGCAGCAGCACAGAGGTAGCGCTCGCCTCAGCCACAATTTCGCGTAGTGCCAGATTGTTCCCGCGTGAAAAGCCTACATTTGTGGGGCTCTCAAGCAGGCGCACCTGGGGGAAACGTTGGCGCACCAGCGGCACACTCGCATCACCCGAGGCATTATCCACTACCCACACCTCCAAGGCACAGCGCGGCGGTGCAGCATAGATCGAGGCCAAGCAATCGGCCAACAGATCGGGGCGACGATAGTTGAGTATGACGATAGCGAGCTTCGACATACATCCTCAAAACGGGCAAACATGGCCCACTACGCTCGTGTGCGGATTCAGTATACCACAGTGCGCCACAGACGCCGTGCAAGTGCTTCCTCGCAGCGACCCGTGCAACCTTGACAATGGTTATAATGTGGGAGGAGGCGAGGAGGCGAGGAGGCGAGGAGGCGAGGACGCGAGGACGCGAGGAGGCGAAGTTCACGCATCTTTGCCTCACACCTCATAATCAAGAACGCGAAAGCCCATTGGGACGCCATGTTCGGCAATCTGCAATCTGCAATCTACAATCTACAATCGAAAATGGTATCACCTACCCTTATGAACTACGATCCCTTTGCCCGCTACTACGATGCAGACTTTCGTGATTACCACGACGATCTGGCGCTCTACCGCGAATTGGCCCGGCGCACTGGTGGCCCGCTGCTGGAGTTGATGTGTGGCACTGGGCGTGTGCTGCTGCCCCTTGCCGCCGAGGGCCATATGCTGACTGGGGTGGACATCTCGCCCGCTATGTTGCAGATTGCCGCAGCACGGCTCCAGGAGTTTGATCTGAGTGCCCAAGTCAACTTGATCGAGGGGGATGTGCGTTCGCTGAGTCTGCCGGAACGACACTTTGCGCTCGCTTTTGTCGCGGTCAATTCCTTTATGCACCTTGAGACGGTACGCGACCAGTTGGCCTGCTTAAGCAATGTGCGTCGCGCCCTGACCCGCCGTGGTCTGCTGGTACTCGATCTCTTCAGCCCTGATCCTCACGAACTGCTGCGCGAAGACAACCGCCTTGTGCTCGACCGCGAGTATGAACTCGATGGCAATCATGTTCAGAAGTTCATTGCGATTGACAGTGATGTTGCCAGCCAACTGAGTCGCATCACCTACATCTACGACGAAACCGCGCCGAGTGGGATGCTCACGCGCCGCACGATGCACTTCAACCTGCGTTGGCTCTACCGCTTTGAACTTGAACACCTGCTGGCCCGCGCTGGCTTCAGCCTACGCAACCTCTACGGCTCCTACGAGCTCGATGAGTATGCCACCGGCAGCCCGCGGCTCATCGCTGTGGCTGGGCTCAGTCGCTAAACGACGACGCCCCCCAGAATCAGAAACGGCTGTTCACCATTGAACAGCCGACGAAGAGGGGGGGAAGCGGTGTGGTGCAAATCTTTGCTACAATAGGGCAGCTACCTTACGGGTGCAAGGCCGAGCCTGCCGTATATGACGATGACCACCGCACATCATGCGTCCCGTTGTTTACCTGCCTGTAGTATAACGAGCCTAGATTAGATGGGTGTTAAGTTCAGATTAGTGCAATGTTAGAAGATGTGAGTTAAAAGGGCTGCTGCCCTAAGAAGCTGTCTGAAAAGCTGGTAGGCACGCGTTGGAGTGCCGGCTTTAGCCGGCTGAAGCCGGCACTCCAACGCCAGTTGATAGAATGTTCAGACAGCCTCTAAGACCGTTAGGGCTAGGCGCCAAAACCCTCTCAGGATGTTCCTATGTCCAAGTTTTTGCAAGCTCTCAACCCGGCTCAGTGCCAGGCGGTCGAAGCCGCTGATGGGCCGGTTCTGGTTCTCGCTGGCCCCGGTAGTGGCAAGACGCGGGTTTTGACCCATCGGGTGGCCTATTTGATCGAGCAGCGTGGGGTTGATCCCTTCAATATCTTGGCGGTCACGTTTACCAATAAGGCCGCCCGTGAGATGAAGGATCGCTTGGAGGCGCTGGTGGGGGCTCAGGCGGCCTATGCCTTGAGTGTGGGGACGTTCCATAGTCTTTGTGCGCGCTTTTTGCGCCGTGATATTGTCCATCTGGGCCGCGAGCGCAATTTTGTGATCTATGATGGCGATGACCAGCAGCGTTTGATGCGCCGGGTGCTGCGTGAAATGAATGTTGATGAGAAGCGCAATCCGCCTCGTTCGCTGCTGGCGCGCATTTCGAGTGCCAAGAATGAACTGGTTGGCCCCGCTGAGTATGCGCGCCTGAACCGTAGTAGTCCCTTTGATGAATTGGTGGCGACATGTTACCAACGCTACCAGGTGCTGCTGCGTGAGGCGAATGCGCTCGATTTTGACGATCTGCTGGTGGAGACGGTGCGCCTCTTTGATGAGCATCCCGACGTGTTGGCCCACTACCATACCCGCTTCACTGCGCTGCTGGTGGATGAGTATCAGGATACCAATCGGGCCCAGTATCTGCTCATTCGCCAGTTGGCCGCGCAGCAGCGTAATCTCTTTGTGGTGGGCGATGATGACCAGTCTATCTATCTCTTTCGCGGGGCCGATGTACGCAATATCCTCCAGTTTGAGCAGGATTATCCTGAAGCACAGGTGATTCTGCTTGAGCAGAATTATCGCTCGACCCAGAGTATTCTTGATATTGCCCAAGCGATCATTCAGGCCAGTCAGAAACCCAAGCACCTCAAGCGCCTCTGGACCGAGAATGGCGGAGGGGCCCATGTGACGCTCCATAAAGCCGTTGATCAGGATGCGGAGGCGTTGTTTGTCGCCGATGAGCTTGTGCGCCTGATTGCCTCCGGCGACGTTGCGGCCCGCGATTGTGCGATTATGTACCGCACCAACGCTCAGTCGCGTGCGGTTGAAGAGGCGCTTATTCGCCGCGCTTTGCCCTACCAGATTGTCGGGGGCACGCGCTTCTATGAGCGCAAAGAGGTGCGCGATATTCTCGCCTACCTACGTGTACTCTACAACCCCTACGATAGCGTGAGCTTGACCCGCATTCTCAATTGGCCGGGGCGGGGCATTGGTCAGCGCACCGAGCAGGAGTTGATCAGTTGGGCTGCGACGCTGGGTGTGCCGCTCTTCCAAGCCCTGCGCGAACTGGAGGATGCGACTACTGCTACGCCTTTCAATGCGCGGACGACCAAGGCGCTCTTAGAATTTTTGCACCTGCTTGATCATCTGCGGAGCACCAGCCAAACCACTCCGGTTGCCAGTGTGATCGAGCAGATCTGCGAGTGCATTGCGGCCCGTGCCACCCTCGAACGCGAATATGATCTGCTGGAAGCCGAAGAACGCTGGCAGAACTTGGTGGAGCTACGTGATGTGGCCGAGAGCTACAAGCATCTGCCGACGGAAGCCCAACTGCCTACCTTCCTCGAAGAGGTGGCTCTGGTGGCCGAGGTGGATAAACTCGATCCCAATGCCGACAAGGTGACCTGTATTACGCTGCATCAGGCCAAGGGGCTTGAGTATGCGGTTGTCTTTCTGATCGGCCTCGAAGAGGGGCTATTGCCCCACAGCCGTTCGGCCCAAGACCGCGATCAGCTTGAAGAGGAGCGCCGTCTGCTCTATGTGGGCATGACCAGGGCGCAGCGCAAACTCTACCTCTGCCACGCCAGCGAACGCATGAACTATGGGCGCTTCAACAGTAGCCGTCCGTCGCGCTTTCTCAGTGACATTCCCAAAGCCTTGCTCAAAGGCGTGCCCCAACGCAGCCCCAAGGCACCTGCTCCGCAGACCACCATGTTTAGTCCACGGAGCGCCTTGGGCGATCAGAAACCAGCCACGGGCAGCCGCACGCGCCGCCCTAGTGCCGCACCGCCCCCAGAGGAGACGCGCTTCTCACGGGGGCAGCAGGTACGCCACGCCATCTTCGGTAGTGGCACCGTCATTGCCAGCCGCCTGGTTGACGGCGACGAAGAGGTCACCGTGCGCTTCAACGACCGCGAGCGCCGCCTCTTGGCAAGTTTTGCCAATTTGGAGCAGGTGGATGCGTGAGGCGCAGACGCGCAGAGGCGTGAGGCGTGAGGTGTGAGGCGTGAGGCGCAGAGGCGCAGAGGCGCAGAGGCGTGAGGCGTGAGGCGCAGAGGCGTGAGGCGTGAGGCGTGAGGCGCAGAGGCGTGAACCTCGCGTGCTCGCGTGCTCGCGTGCTCGCGTGCTCGCGTCTGCGCGTGCTCGCGTGCTCGCGTGCTCGCGTGCTCGCGTCTGCGTGTGCTCGCCTCCTCGCCTCCTCGCGTGCTCGCGTCTGCGCGTGCTCGCGTGCTCGCGTGCTCGCGTGCTCGCGTCTGCGCGTCCTCGCGTCCTCGCGTCCTCGCGTCCTCGCGTCCTCGCGTCCTCGCGTCCTCGCCTCCTGCTAATCAGTAGTATAGCCAGCCGCGTAGGCCACCGCCTCGGCCTTGATGCGCTCTTCGTGGGCGGCGAGCATCTTGTTGAGGGCGGCGATATAGGCGTAGGCAGCGGCGATGATGGTGTCGGTATGGACGCCATAGCCACTAAAGATCTGCTGGGCGCTGCGTCGTCCACTCAGTACGGTTTCAGTACTGCTGCTTGAGGTCAATGCCTCGGCACCATTCGTCTCGCTGGCCTCACCCTGCTCGCGGATGCGCACGGTGACCTCGGCGACCGCATCGAGTCCCTCGGTAATCGCATTGATCGAGAATTCGATCAGCTCACTGGGCCGCTGAACGATACGGTTGATCGCCGCATAGATCGCATCTACCGGGCCAGCCCCTTGGTTGCTATCCACATGCATGGTGCCATCGGGGCCAATCAGACGCACCGTAGCGGTGGGGATCATGCTACTACCCGACGTATACTGCACATGGTCGAGCTTAAAGATCTCCGGCGTATGTTGCAGTTCGCCGGTCACAAGCGCCAAAATATCGCGGTCATCCACCCGCTTCTTGCGGTCGCACAGCTCCTTAAAACGCTCAAAGATATGCTGGAACTCCTCTTCGCTATCGAGTTCCACCCCCAGCGCATGGAGCTTCGTGCGTAGCGCGTGGCGGCCCGAATGTTTGCCCAACACCAACTCATTGCCATCAAGCCCCACCGTTTCGGCACTCATGATCTCGTAGGTCTGCCGATGTTTCAAGACCCCATCCTGATGGATGCCCGACTCGTGGGCGAAGGCATTGGCCCCAACAATCGCCTTGTTGGGCGGCACCGGCACGCCGATAAAGCTTGAGACGAGGCGCGAGGTACGGGCGATCTCTTTGGTGTTGATCTGGGTGCGTACCCCATAGAACTGGCCACGGGTATGGATCGCCATCACCACCTCTTCGAGCGAGGCATTACCAGCGCGTTCACCAATCCCATTGATGGTACACTCCACCTGACGGGCCCCGGCGCGCACCCCAGCAAGCGAATTGGCCACCGCGACGCCCAGATCATCGTGGCAATGGGTCGAAATAATGCACTCCTTGATCCCCGGCACATTGTTGTAGAGATCGGCAATCATCGCGCCATACTCATCGGGCGTGAGATAGCCCACCGTATCGGGAATATTGAGCGTCGTTGCGCCCGCCGCCACCGCCACCGCCACCGCTTCGCGCAGGAAAGCGGGATCACTGCGGCCCGCGTCCATGGGCGAAAATTCAATATCAGCACAGAGTGAACGGGCAAAGCCCACCATCTCGCGGATAATCTCAAGGCACTGGGCGCGCGTCTTGCGGAACTGGTGTTCCAGATGAATGTCCGAGGTGGACATAAAGGTATGGATGCGTTTGTTCGCAGCAGGCTGAATCGCACTCCATGCCTTCTCAATATCATCACGATTCGCGCGGGCCAAGCCAGCAATCACCGGGCCATCGGCGCTCCCCACCTCACGGGCAATCTCGTGAACTGCGGCCCAATCACCGGGCGAGGCGGCAGGAAAACCAGCCTCGATAATATCCACATTCAGGCGCGCCAACTGCCGCGCAACCTGAAGCTTCTCCTCTAGCGTCATCGTACAGCCCGGTGCCTGCTCGCCGTCGCGCAGCGTGGTATCGAAGATGCGTACTTGACCTACGTTGGGATCCATTGTGTTATTTTGCTCCTTGATAAGAACAGAGGAACAGGTGAACAGAGGAACAGAGGAACAGGTGAACAGGTGAACAGAACATCGTCCTCTATGTTGAAACTTTTCCTAAGATGCTGTCTGAAAAGTCTATGAACTGGCGTTGGAGTGCCGGCTTCAGCCGGCTAAAGCCGGCACTCCAACGTGTACTCACTAGCTTTTGAGACAGCTTCTAAGAACAATAGTCAGATGCTAAGTAAGGCGGTGCTGGTGCTTGCTCACCATAAGCTTCACTCGTTTCTTTGATGCGCTGCTTATCTTGAGTTTCAGCCTTTTCAAGTGAGCGAATCTTGGTCGTAAGCATGGCGCTAAGTTGATCGCAACGATTATGGAACTGTGTTGCTTCATCAAGGGTAAGCACACCTTCACGCCATAGCAGATCAATCCAACTATCAGTTTCAGCCACGGAACCCCGTGCAATCGACAGGTGATTGCGGTGGGCTCCGTAGCTGAATCTGCCATGACCTTCAGCAATATTTGCTGCGATCGAGGTTGCTGAGGCGATGATTTGGCGTCCAATAACCGCATTGGCCCAACTCTGAGACATGCGCTTAGTTAGCTGAATTACAGCATGGCCTAAATCTTGCGCTTGCTGCCATAAAATTAGGTTGCGGAAATGGTACGTCTTCGTCATCGTCTGTTTCTCTGCTCTTAGATTCTGCCCTTTAGGTCATCGTCTGTTCGTCTGTTCCTCTGTTCTTAGGTTCTGCCCTTGCCCTCTACGCTCCCCCTGAACCAGGGGTTACCTCGCGCGGATTCACAAAGGGCATCATGCGGCGCAGCTCGCGGCCAACCTGCTCGATCTTGTGGTCAACATCGGCGGCGCGGCTGGCGTTGAAGCGCGGACGCCCGTTGGCGTTCTCGTCAATCCAGTCCTCGGCAAACGCGCCGGTCTGGATGTCGGCGAGGATCTGCTTCATGGCTTTGCGTGTCTCGTCGTTCACCAGCTTCGGCCCGGCCACATAGTCGCCCCATTCCGCTGTGTCCGAAACGGAGTAGCGCATGTAGTTCAAGCCACCCTGGTAGAAGAGATCTACAATCAGCTTGAGTTCGTGCATACACTCGAAGTAGGCAACCTCAGGCTGGTAGCCCGCCTCAACCAAGGTCTCAAAGGCGGCCTTGACCAGGTTGCTGACCCCGCCACAGAGGACCACCTGCTCACCAAAGAGGTCGGTCTCGGTCTCTTCGGCAAAGGTGGTCATGAGCACACCGGCGCGGGTGCAGCCAAGCCCTTTGGCATAGGCGAGCGCATCGGCAACCGCGCCGCCACTGGCGTCCTGCTGCACGGCTACGAGGGCAGGCACACCACCACCCTGGGTATAGACCTCGCGCACACGGTGACCGGGGGCCTTGGGGGCAACCATACTCACATCAATCTCAGGGCTAGGAATAATCTGGCCAAAGCGAATATTGAAGCCATGGGCAAACATCAGCGTCTTACCGGCCTCCATATGGGGCGCAATATGATCACGATAGATCTCACCCTGCCCAATGTCAGGCGTCAGCAGCATAATCATCTGGGCAGCCTGCGCAGCATCAGCGACACTCATGGGCGTCAGGCCCACCGCCTCAACCTTGGCCCAACTCTTTGAGCCAGGATAGAGGCCCACCACTACATCGAGGCCACTCTCAGTAAGATTGCGCGCATGGGCATGGCCCTGGCTGCCAAAGCCAATGATTGCGATCTTCTTGCCCTTCAGCCGCTCAAGGTCCGCCTGCTTGTCGTAGAAAAGCTCCGCCATGGGTGATCTGATCCTCTCTTATCAATACTTCCGAAACGCCTTGCGGCGGTGGGTAGGGCTGCCGCCCTAAAACCTACGGTTGGGGCTACGCCCCAAACCCCGTTTGAGGGTGCGCGCGGGAACCAGGTTCCCGCGCGCGCCCCCTCCGTCCGAGGGGAGGGTAGGGCTGCCGCCCTGAAACCTACGGTTGGGGCTACGCCCCAAACCCCGTTTGGGAGTGTGCGAGGGAACTAGGTTCCCTCGCGCGCCCCCTCCTAGTTGGCGACTGGCGCAGTTGCGCCGTTGCCACTCTCGACATACTGGTCGGCATTATGGCCACGCGAGCCGCGCACCATCGCAATCCGTCCGGTACGCATCATCTCTTTGATGCCATAGGAGCGGATGGTATCGATGAAATTCTGCACCTTGGAGGGGGTGCCGCTCATTTCAATGATCATTGTGCTGCTGCCAACATCAACGATCTTGGCATCAAAGACGCCACACATAGCCACAATCTCGTGGCGTACTGAAATGGGCGCGTGCAGCTTGAGCAGCACCATCTCGCGTTCGACGGTGGGATCGTCGGTGACATCGCTCACCTTGATCACTTCGATTAAGCGGTAGAGCTGTTTGACCACCTGCTCCACCTGGGTAGACTCAACGACGATGGTGAGACGGCTAATGCTTGGCTGCTCGCTATGGCCCACGGCCAAGCTTTCGATGTTATAACCGCGCCGACGGATCAAGCCGATCACGCGACTCAGCACGCCTGGTTGATCCTGAACGAGGGCGACGATGGTGTGTTTTTTCATAGCTTTTGTATTCCTGAAGAACCTATTTGGATGAACAGAGGAGCGGACGAACAGATGAACAGAGAAGCGGATGAGCGGATGAACAGAGGAGCGGATGAGCGGATGAACAGAGGAGCGGACGAACGGATGAACAGAGGAGCGGATGATGTGTCATTTGGCACGTACGTATTGCTGTTCCTCTGTTCCCCTGTTCTTCTGTTCTCCTGTTCCTCTGTTCCCCTGTTCCCCTGTTCCCCTGTTCCCCTGTTCTTCTGTTCCCCTGTTCCCCTGTTCCCCTGTTCTTCTGTTCCTCTGTTCTTTTTAGGCACCTGAATTCTCAGTGATCATATCGCCAATCGAGGCATTCTGCGGCACCATCGGGAAGACATTGACTTCGCGCTCGACGCGGAAATCAATCAGGACGGGGCCGTTGGTGGCTTGGGCCTCTTCAATCGCGGCCTGCACTTGGTTGGTGTGTTCAACCGTCATGCCCTTCCAGTAGTAGGCTTCGGCCAGTTTGGCGAAGTTGGGGCCACTGAGCGGCGTGCCACTGTAGCGCTTATTCTCGAAGAGCTCTTGCCACTGGCGTACCATCCCCAGGTAGCCGTTATTGATCACCGCGACCTTAATGTTCTTAATGCCCTCCTGGATGATCGTCGCCATCTCCTGGTTGGTCATCTGGAAGCCGCCGTCACCACAAACCACCCAGACGGTCTTATCGGGGTGAGCAATGGCGACGCCGAGGGCAGCGGGCACCGAGAAGCCCATAGTCGCGGCACCCCCGGAGGTGATGTGGCTCCGTGGGCCTGCGTTCCAATCGAGCAACTGAGCGGCCCACATCTGATGCTGGCCCACATCGGTCACGACAATGATATTCCCGCGTTCGGCGATATGGCGATTGAGCGCGGCATAGACATCGTGGGGCGGCAGGGCCATATTCTGCACCGCTGCGCGGTTGATATACTGCTGCTTGCCCTGATGCTTATCCTGCAACTCACGGATATACTCCATCCAATCGGAGGCGTGGGCGTGGAGATCGGCCAGTTCCTCTTTGACCGGCAGTTCATCGAGCAGGGCTTGGAGCGCCATGCGCGCATCGGCCACAATCGGCACATCAACCTTGACATTCTTGCCAATCTCGGAGGGATCGATGTCAACATGGATGACCTTCGCATTGGGGGCGAAGGTACTCGCCTTGCCGGTGACGCGGTCATCGAAGCGGCCCCCAATATTGAAGAGCACATCACACTCCTGGATGGCGCGGTTGCAATGCACCCAGCCGTGCATCCCAGGCATGCCCAGGCTAAGCGGATGCTCTTCGGGGAAGGCACCAATCCCGTGCAGCGTGGTAATCACCGGCAGGCGCAGGCGCTCGGCGAAGTGGCGCAGTTCAGCGTGGGCACCGGCCATGATTACGCCGTTGCCAGCAATGATGAGCGGCTTCCTAGCCTGACGCAGCAACTTCAGCGCCTCGCGCAACTGCTTGCGATTGGGCTGATAGGTAGGCTTATAGCCCGGCAGATCGAGCTTCCGATCCCAATTAGGCACACAGCTCTTCTGCATCGCATCCTTGGTAATGTCAATCAACACCGGCCCGGGGCGACCCGTCGTAGCAATATAGATCGCCTCCTTAAAGACATAGGCCAACTCACTGGCATTCTTCACCAGATAGTTATGCTTGGTGATCGGCATCGTAATGCCGGTAATATCGGTCTCTTGAAAGGCATCCTTCCCAAGCACATGGCTCCCGACCTGGCCACAAATGGCCAAAAGGGGCGTACTATCCATCATCGCATCAGCAACCGGGGTGACCAAATTGGTCACCCCGGGGCCACTCGTCCCAATACAGACACCAATGCGCCCAGTGGAGCGGGCATACCCTTCGGCGGCATGGCCAGCGCCCTGCTCATGGCGACAGAGGACGTGACGCAGACGGTCGCGATACTCCCACATGGCAAAATAGAAGGGCATAATCGCCCCACCCGGAATACCGAACATCACCTCGACGCCCTCGCGAATAAGCGCTTCGCACATGATTTGAGCGCCGGTCAGCTCTTGGGACATAGAGTCGCTCCTTAACTAATTGCTTGGATCGCATCATTGCTGCTATTGGGGGCGTACCCCAACAGCAGATTTTAGGGTAGCTATCCCCTGATCGTGCTGCGCGGCTATGCCGCGCAGCACGATCAGAACACACACAAAAAACCCCCCGGCAGCGTCCGGGAGGCTCAGTCTTACTCAGGCTGCCAGGGTCTTGTCTGACCCTCCCTAACGCGAATCGCTCCACCGGCTAAGGAGGAGTACGAGGCCGCCGATAAGGAGGATATGCACAAAACGAGCGCCCATAAGCTGTATACATTATACCAAACATTACGAACTAACCACGTTCAGAATACCATAGGCGTTGATGGTCTGTCAAGTTGGGATGTGTGGGCGGCGCGGCGCTAGGACGAAGCACCGCGCAGGCGCGAACGTCCGGGCCGTTGCTACGCCCTTGCCCGTACAACATTACACCTCCTGCCTCAACGCTCCCGCATTCACCAAACGCACCTTGGCGTTGCTATAGATCTGCTTGAGGATCGGAATGGTTTCGGGTGTAGCCAAGACCAATAGGTGATCGTCGGCGCGGAGGACGGTGCCGCCGCTTGGCAGGATGGGCGTTTCGCCCCGCTGAATTTGGACAACCAATACGCCACGCGGTAGGCCAATATCGATCAGTGAGCGATCCACGAAGGGTGAATCGGCAGGGATAATCGCTTCGACCATGCGACTACTTAGCTTCACATCGGGGATGTAGACCTGCGATTCGCTTGGTTCGGCGCGTTCGGCATTGACCCCCAACCATTTGGCCACCCAGTTGATTGACATGCCTTGCAGTAGCACCGAAACGAGTACTACGAAGAAGATGACATTGAAGATCATGATCGCATCGGGCACACCGGCTATCAGTGGGAAGGTGGCCAGCACAATCGGTACTGCGCCGCGTAGGCCCGCCCAACTAACCATGAGTAGTTCGCGTAGCGAGCGGCGAAACCAGATCAGCACGGCGGCCACACTGATTGGGCGGGCGATAAAGATCAGAAAGAGCGCCACCAAGAGCCCTTGTGGTGCAACTGGAATCAGGGCTGAGGGAAAGACCAAGAGGCCCAGGCTTAAGAACATCGTGATCTGCATCAGCCAGGCCACACCATCATGAAAACGGAGAATCGTGCGTTTATGGACAATATTGCGGTTGCCCACAATGATTCCGGCGAGGTACACAGCCAAGAAGCCATTGCCCCCCAGTAGCGCCACTAGCCCATAGCAGAGCAGCGTCAGAGCAAGGCTAAAGACAACATATAAGCCCTCCTGCTGCAAGCGGATACGGTTGATCGCCATCACCATCAAGAAGCCACAGAGCCAACCCCCGCCCGCCCCAAGGGTCATTTGCAGAATAAAGCTCGGCACTAGGTCAATCAGCGACGATGCGGGTGTGAGAATCAGCCCCACCAGGCCAAGGGTCAGAAAGACCGCAATCGGATCATTGGAACCCGACTCCAGTTCGATCAACGGCTCCAGATTATGCTTGAGGTTCACCCCCCGTTCACGCATGACCGAAAAGACCGCTGCGGCATCGGTGGAAGAGACAATCGCACCCAACAGCAGCCCAGTCTTCCAATCGAAGCCAAAGAGCAGGATAGCAAAGCCGCCGAGCAGCATAGCACTCAGCAGCACGCCCACATTGGCCAAGAGCATCCCCTGGGCAAAGACCGGACGGATTGCCGACCATGTCGTATCAAGGCCACCCGAGAAGAGGATGAAGATCAGCGCCACAACCCCTACCGTCTGGGCCAACTGATAGTCACCAAACTCAAGCCCCCCTGGCCCTTCTGAGCCAGCCAGCATTCCAATCGTCAGAAAGAGTAGCAACGCAGGCACCCCAAAGCGGCTTGAGGTGCGTGTTGCTACAATGCTTACCCCCAAGAGTAAGCCAGTAATGAGCAAGAGCAGTTCAACCGACATTGTTCTTGCGCCCAAAAGCGAAGTAACTCAACGGGCCTACAAAGCTGACTAATGATGCCAATGCCCACGCCCAACGCGGCCCATGCACCTGCTCAGGCGCACGGCGCAAAATATCAACCAATGCCGTCGCCAACAGGCTCACCTGTAGACTAAAGACAAAGAGTAGCGCCCGGCGCTCCGAGGGGGTCAGTTCACTCCAGCGTAATTGTGGCATAGTGTTCTCCTCATAAAATGTTGCACACAAACCTATTCTATTATACGTCTAGGTGGGCGATTGGGATCGGCTTCGCCGCCCGCCAGCGGGGGGATAGAGGCTTCGCCTCATCCAAAAAACTCGTTAGCGCGAAAAAGCTCTGGGCCGTGACGTTGGCTCGGTGGCTGAGCCTGCCGAAGCCAGCCTGTCGAAGCCAACGTCGCGGTGGCTTCGACAGGCTGGCTTCGGCAGGCTCAGCCAACGCGACGCATCCCTACGAGCCCAAGGCTTTTTCGCGCTAACAAAAACTCTAGTGTTGTTCCGTGTTGGCGGCTTCGCCGCCAACACGGAACAACACTAGAGTTTGGGGCGCAGCCCCACAAGCTATAACATTCCTCTAACAGCAAAACCTTGACAAGCCCACTATCAAGGTTTTACAATCAAGCTAGAAATCAAGCCAAACGAGCCAAGAATTAGGGTTGCCATGAAGGACTACTACCAAGAATTAGGCGTTGCGCGTGGAGCGAGTGAGCAGGAGATCAAGCAAGCCTATCGCAAGTTGGCGCGCAAGTACCATCCCGACATCAACCCCGGCGATAAGACCGCTGAGGCGCGCTTTAAGGCGATCAATGAGGCTTATGAGGTGCTGGCCGATAAAGAGAAGCGCGAAAAGTATGATCGCTTTGGTGGCGATTGGAAGCGTTATGAGCAGGCTGGCCCCGGCTTTGATTATAGCGAAAATTTTGCCGATATCTTCGAGACGCTCTTTGGTGGGGGCCGTCGTGCTGGCTCTGGTGGCTTCAATCCGCGTGCCAGTGGCCAAGATGTTGATCAACCAGTTGAAATTACCCTCGAAGAGGCGTTTACTGGTACGCAGCGTACCTTGCAGGTGGCTGTGCCCTATAGCTCCCCCCGTACCATCACGGTGAAAATCCCGGCTGGTGTTGATACCGGCACGCGCGTGCGTGTGCCCGGCGAGGGGGCCGCTGGTTTCAATGGTGGGAGTCGGGGCGACCTCTACCTCGTTGTTTCGCTGCTGCCCCACCCGCGCTATGAACGCAAAGGCAGCGATCTGCACCTGACGGTGCCGGTCAATCTCTACACCATGCTGCTTGGCGGCCAAGCGCCGGTGCCAACCCTCGCCGGGCGTACCCTCAACCTCACCATTCCCGAACAGACGCAGAGTGGGCGCGTCTTCCGCTTGGGTGGTCAGGGCATGCCGATCCTGCAAAGTAACAAACAGGGCGACCTGTATGTGAAGGTACAGGCCGAATTGCCCACGAATCTGAGCGAGCGCGAACGGGAACTCTTTGAGGAATTGCGTCGCATCAAGGAGAGCAAGGTGGCATGAACGAGCAGCGCACCTACACCATTCGGGTAGCGGCGCAGTTAGCCGGTCTGCACGAGCAGAGCCTCCGCACCTATGAGCGCCGTGGCCTGATCAATCCGGCCCGTAGCAAGGGCAATATTCGTCGTTTTAGTGATGCCGATGTGGAGCAGATTCGTTTGATTAAGCGCCTTGTTGATGATCTCGGCGTTAATCTTGCAGGTGTTGAGGTGATCATCCAACTGCGTCGCCAACTCCTTGAGGCCCGTCGTGAGTTGCATGAGTTGCGACGGCAACTGCAAGAGCATTAATACCATTTCAGATTGTAGATTGCCGATTGCCGATTGCCGATTGCCGAACATGGCGTCCCAATGGATTTTAGCGTTCTTGATGATGCGGCATGCTCAACGGTAATTGGTATAAAAAACCTCTTTCGTTCGTGTTGGCGGCTTTGCCGCCAACACGAACGAAAAAAGATTTTTAGAACGAAATGATCCATTCCCCAGAAAAACAATTTCAAGAACCGCTACGTATTCCCTGGTTGCCGCGCCCCTTGTTGGTGGGCGGGATCATGGTGCTAACCGCGCTGGCTAGTCTGGCGCTTGGTTTCTTTGCGGCTGAGGGGAGCATGATCCCTATGCTGGCCCTGATCTTTCCCGCCGTGGCGCTGATTGGGGCCATGTTTGCCGTGCGCTACCTTGAGTTTCTGGTGTTGATCTTTCCGCTTACCGCCCTAGCTATGCGCTTTGCCGAGATTCCTACCGGAACCGAGAGTCCGCTCCATATTAGCTTGGTACTCTCCTTGGGCTTGGTGGGCATCTGGATCGTGACCATGTTTGTGCGCCGCGATTGGCAGGTGCCCAAGACCTCCTTCAACGCCTCGCTTTTTGTCTTTATGGCCATCTGCTGCATCTCGCTGCCTTGGGGTATCCTCTGGCGCGATCCGATCCTGAACATGGCCGCAATGGGGGGCAGTTTTCCCATTACCCAGACCGCTTCGCTGGCGAGTATGCTTGTTTCGATGTGCATACCCTTCCTAGTGGGCTACTACATTGATAGCGAGTGGAAGATTAAGTTCTATCTCGCCGCCTTTGTCATTGGCGGTACGCTGATGACCATGACCCAACTCTTGGAGATAGAACAAGACATCCTGACCGACGCAGGGCTCTGGGGGCTCTGGTATGTTGCGATCCTTTTTAGCATTATGCTCACGCTACCAGGGGTGGCATGGCATTGGCGGGCGCTCTGCCTGGGGCTGATTGGGATGCACCTCTACCTTGTCGTCATCCTCAATTCTGGTTGGCTCTCTGGATGGGTTCCAGGTATTATAGGCATCGGTGGGGTTATTTTCTTGTATTCACGCAAATATTTCTTCATCATGGTCTTGTGCTTGGCGCTGCTTGCGATTGGCCCCGCCAGTAGCTACATTGAAACGGTGATTGAAGAGGAGAAGGAAGAGGGCGGGATGGAGCGCCTCGATATCTGGGAGCGCAACCTGGGGATTGTGGCCCAGCACTGGCTCTTTGGGATGGGGCCTGCGGGCTATGCGCCCTACAACATGACCTATTTTCCCTGGGATGCCCGTTCGACCCACAATAATTTTTTTGATGTGGTGGCCCAATTTGGCGTTGTGGGCTTGCTCACATGGTTCTGGTTTATGGGGGCCAGCCTCTGGTTCGGCTTACAGACGGTCAATCGCGCTCCGCCGGGCTTTCTGCGTACTGTTGCCATCATCGCGACCGGCGGATGGGCTGGGGCGCTCGCCTCAATGATGCTGGGCGATTGGGTGTTGCCCTTTGCCTACAATCAAGGCATTCGGGGCTACCCCTATACCGTCTACAGTTGGCTCTTCCTGGGCCTCTTGGTGAGTGTCCATCGCCTGTTGGATCGGGATGAGCCGGTGGTGAGTGATACCATTTCAGATTGTAGATTGTAGATTGCCGAACATGGCATCTCAATGGGCTTTAGCGTTCTTGGCTATGTGGCATGTTCAAGGGCAATTGGTATGATGAGTGACCTCGCCACTCGCCATTCGCCACTTGCCACTCATCACTCAGATTACACCAATTACCATTGAACATGCCGCATGCCTAATGACATTCAAGTGCATTGAGACGCCATGTCCGGCTATCGGCTATCGGATTTGGTATTACACCTGGCGAATCATCGCCACCTCGTCGCAGCGATCCTGCTTGAAGCATGTCGCGCAGTCCTGCCAGATCTTGTGGGGCAGATGGAGCTTGGGCACTTCGCGGAAACCGAGGCGGCTGAAGAAGCCCACTTGCAGCGTGAGCGCGAAGACCGTCGTGATGCCCAGTTCGCGTGCCTCCTCCAAGAGTGGTTCAACCATCAGACGGCCTAGTCCGCGCCCCTGGAAGTCGGGATGCACCGCGATGCTCACAATCTCACCCAGATCGGCCCAGGTGACATGCAGCGAGGCGCAGCCTACCACTTCGCCCGCCGCTTCCGCGACGATGAAGGCGCGCACTTTGTTGTAGAGCTGATCCAGCGTCTTGGGCAGCATATCGCCCCGCGCAGCGTAGTAGTTGATCAGCTCGTAGAGACGAGGGATATCGCCCACCCGAGCCCTGCGGATCAGCACTTGGGCTTCGGGCGGGGCGTTGAGCCGTGGTAGGCTGACTGGCGGCTGGTATAGGGGACTGGTCATAGGCAATACTCGCTGTGGGGAAAAGTAGGAAATAGGAAAGCAGGAAATAGGAAAGCAGGAAGCAGGAAAGCAGGAAGCAGGAAAGCAGGAAATAGGAAAGCAGGAAGGAGGTAAGGCGACATACACAACCAAACCTCTGTGTCCTCTGTGCCTCTGTGGTGAAAAACTCTGTACCTCTACCTCACCTCTTCTCGCCGCGCCAACGCGCACACTGCTCCAAGACCCGTTGCGGCGCAGTGCCGCCGCTGCTCTCTTTGCGGGCGACACTGCGCGCAAAGTCGAAACAGGCGTAGATGTTGGAGTCCAGTTCAGGGTGTACCGCTTGGTATTCGGCTAGGGGCAGTTCTCGGAGGCTGAGGTTGAGTTCGAGGGCGCGTCGCACCAAGCGCCCTACTTTGCTGTGCGCTTCGCGGAAGGCTACCCCATGCCGTACCAACTCGTCGGCCAAATCGGTAGCAAGCATGGCATCGTCAAGCGCCGCCAGCATACGCTCCGGACGGGCACGCATGGTTGCAACTGCCGCTGCCGCCACCTCAAGCGCCAGATCGAGGGTGTCGAAACTATCGAAGAAGCCCTCTTTGTCCTCCTGCATGTCCTTGTTGTAGGTCATGGGCAGACCCTTGAGGACAGTCAGGAGCGCCACGAGGTTGCCGATCAGGCGCCCACTCTTGCCCCGTAGCAACTCCATGCTATCGGGGTTCTTCTTCTGGGGCATGAGGCTGGAGCCGGTGCTGTAGGCATCGGCGAGTTCAACAAAGCCAAACTCGGTGCTACTGTAGATAATCAGGTCTTCAGCCAGACGGCTCAGGTGTACGCCACTGAGCGCAAAGGCAAAGTGCAACTCAGCGAGGTAGTCGCGGTCGGCAACCGCATCAAGCGAATTTCCGGCCACTTCATCAAACTCATCGAGAGCCTCAGTGAGCCGTTCGCGCTCAACGCCCAAACTATTGCCAGCCAACGCACCGGCACCCAAGGGCAGCGTGCGTGCGCGCGCAATCGCATCCTCAATGCGCTGGCGGTCGCGCTCAAACATCTCAAGGTAGGCCAAGCACCAATGGCCAAAGGTGATGGGTTGGGCCCGCTGCAAATGGGTATAACCGGGCATCAAGGTTGCGGCATGCGCTTCCGCCTGATCCAACAGGGCCAATTGGAGCGCCATCAAGCGCTCACCGATCTGACGCGCAACCCCAATCGCAAAGAGGCGCATATCGGTTGCCACCTGGTCGTTGCGTGAGCGTCCGGTGTGCAGCTTGAGCGCCGCCGCGCCGACCAGTTCGTGCAACCGCCGTTCGACCGCCGTATGGACATCCTCATCGCCCTCTTTGGGCTCAAAGCTCCCATCGGCAAACTCACGGCGCACCAACTCCAAGCCCTGAACCAGCGTCTCACACTCTTCGGTGCTAATCAGCCCGGCCTGTTCGAGGGCGCCGGCCCATGCGATACTGCCAGCAATATCTACCGTCACCAGCCGTACATCAAAGCGAAACGAATCATTGAAACGACGCATCGTCTCAGCCGTTGGTTCGGCGAAACGCCCGCCCCAGAGTCGATGTTCCATAGCCACCCCGTACTCAAAGACAACCTATGTGCGATACTCGGTATTAATCTGAATATAACCCTCAGTCAGATCACACGTCCAGACGGTTGCCGCAGCTTCGCCCAGGCCCAAATCGGCTTCAATCAGCACTTGGGGTACGTCGAGCAGGGCCGTGGCAGCGGCTTCATCGAAGGGTAGCGGCAGGCCGCCCTCCAACACCCGCATGCCCCCAAAGTCGAGAATAACCCGTTCGGGATCAACCTCGGCTCCACTATAGCCAATCGCGCAGAGCACGCGCCCCCAGTTGGGATCGGCTCCATAGAGAGCCGTCTTGACCAAAGGGGATTTGGCGATGGTCATGGCGGCTAGTTTGGCATCGGCGTAGCTCTGGGCACCACGCACGTTAATCGTGATGAAGCGGGTCGCCCCTTCGCCGTCGCGCACCACCGCGTGGGCGAGGCGCTGGCAGAGGGTGGTGAGGCCAGCAAGGAAGGCGGCACCATCAGGGCTGTCAAGCTGTTCAATCGGCTGATTGCCTGCCATTCCATTGGCCATCACCAGCAGCGTATCGTTGGTACTGGTGTCGCCGTCAATACTGATGCTGTTAAAGCTCAACTCGGCTGCTTGGCGCAGGGCCGCATCGAGCACTGCGGGGCTCAGCGCAGCATCACTGGTGATCACTGCGAGCAGCGTGGCCATGTTGGGATGGATCATGCCCGCGCCCTTCGCCATGCCCCCCAGGCTAACCGTTGAACCTGATGGGAGCGCCACCCGCACTGCGGCATGCTTCGGGCGCGTATCGGTCGTCATGATCGCTTGGGCCGCCGCAAAGCCGTGGGCTTGATCGAGCCGCTTGGCGGCAGCCTCGATGCCCGCGACGATGCGCTCGATGGGCATCGGTACCCCAATCGTTCCCGTAGACATCACAAATACATGGTCAAGCGCCAAGCCAAGGGCTTGGGCACTGGTTTGGGCCATCGCCAGAGCCGCAGCAGCGCCAGCGCTCCCAGTGCAAGCATTGGCATTGCCCGCATTGACCACCAGGGCTTGTAAGATGCCGCCATTACGCGCCATCAAGTCCTGATCGTAGCGCACAGGGGCCGCCTTGACCCGATTGGTCGTAAAGATCGCAGCGGCGCTACATGGCTGATCGCTCACCAAGAGCGCCAAGTCGTCCCGCTGCTGGTATTTAATCGCACAATCCCACGTTGCGGCACGCCAGCCGCTGGGGGTGGTGGGATTGCCTTCATTGAGGATGGTGATACTCATGGTTGTGTTGGGGAACCAAGTTCCCATTCGCATTACGTGTAGGGCTGCCGCCCTGAGACCTGCTTTGGGGCGTAGCCCCAAACCCCGTTTTTTGTTCCGTGTTGGCGGCGAAGCCGCCAACACGGAACAAACAGGGTTTGTTAGCGCGAAGAAGCCTTGGGCTCGTGGGGGTGCGTCACGTTGGCTTCGACAGGCTCAGCCAACGTCGCGGTGGCTGAGCCTGTCGAAGCCAACGTCGCGGCCCAGAACTTTTTCGCACTAACAGTAACGTAGGATTTGAGTTGGAGCTTACCTCACTCGCCTTGACGCAGAGGTACAGCGGGGTGGCTATCACTGGTGAGGTCGGTGTACTCCCAGCGTACCGATTCAATCGCACCGATGTCGTGCAAGTGCGCAATGTCGTTGTAGCTATTGAGCCGCCAGAGCTGACGCCCACGCCGATGGACACGCTCCCAGTGGGTAATGCTGGTATTGCAGGTATGGAAATCGGTAGGGGGCAGGACAAAGGTTGGCATCTGGAAGAAGTAGAGGAAGGTTGCATCAATCACACCGCCATGGCAGACGATGACAATGGTTTTGTCCTCGTACGCTTCGATGATCCGCGTCAGTGTTTGGGCCACGCGCAGCATAAAGGTGCCCACACTCTCGCCCTCGGGGGCGATGGGGCGCAGGGGGAAATCCTGAAAGTTGGGGGCACCAAACTTGGCCCAGGCTTCTTGATTGGTCATACCATCGGCTGCGCCAATCTTGAATTCCTGCACGTCATCATCAAAGATGATCGGTAGCTTGAGGGCGGGCTGAATAATCTCGGCGGTCTGCTTCGCACGAGGCAGGGGGCTGGCAATCAAGACATCGGCCTGCAACTCACCGTGGGCCAAACGGTCACGTAGCCGCTCGGCTTGGGCCACGCCACGCGGCGTAAGCCCCTTGTCGCCTTGCATCCCGGCCATGATTGGTTGTACATTCGCCCATGATTCGCCATGGCGGATGAGGTAGAGTTGTGTCACGAAACCACCTTTGCTGGATAGGTCACGGGAACGCTATGCGCTCCCGTGATTCCAATACTTACTTCTTCATCAGAGCCTGCACCTTCATGCTCAAGCCGTAGAGCTTAATGAACGCCTCCGCATCGCGCTGGTCATAGACCGCATCGGGGCCGAAGGTGGCAAGGTCTTCGTTGTAGAGCGAGAAGGGCGAACGGCGCCCGACGATGATCAAGTTGCCTTTGTAGAGCTGCATGCAGACATCGCCCGTCATGGTGCGCTGGGTCGTAGCCACAAACGCATCGTAGGCTTCACGCACCGGGGTAAACCAGCGCCCATTGTAGACCAAGTCGGCATAATCGAGCGCAATGCGATCCTTGGCGCGGAGCGTCTCTTTATCGAGCACAATGCTCTCAAGTTCGCGGTGGGCCGTGTAGAGGATCGTGCCTGCGGGCGTCTCATAGACGCCCCGGCTCTTCATGCCCACGAGACGATTCTCGACGAGATCAACGCGCCCGATGGCATGCTTGCCGCCAATGCTATTGAGCAACTCGACCAGTTCCACAAGGCCCACACGCTGGCCATTGACCATCGTGGGCACACCTTGTTCAAAGCTTACCGTCAACGCTTCGGGCAGATCAGGGGCCTGTTGCGGGCTGGTGCTGAGTTGGTACATATCCTCTTCAGGCCCATGCCAGGGGTCTTCGAGTACGCCACCTTCATGGCTCAAATGCCAAAGGTTGCGGTCGCGGCTATAGATCTTCTCCGCAGTAGCGGTCACAGGCACATTATATTCAGCCGCATAGTCAAGCGCATCCTGGCGGCTCTTAATCGTCCACTCGCGCCAGGGGGCAATAATCTTAAGCCGTGGGTTCAGGGCAAAGTAGGTCAACTCAAAGCGCACTTGGTCGTTCCCCTTACCCGTCGCCCCGTGGGCAACCGCATCGGCCCCTTCGGCCTCAGCCACCTCCACCTGATGCTTGGCAATAATCGGGCGGGCGAAGGATGTGCCCAGCAGATACTTACGCTCATAGATCGCGCCAGCTTGCAGCGTGGGCAGGATATAGTCGCGAATAAACTCCTCGCGCATATCATGGACAATCAGCTTACTTGCGCCACTCGCGAGCGCCTTGGCCTCAAGCCCTTCCAGTTCCTCTGCTTGGCCAAGATCGGCACAAAAGCAGATTACCTCACAGCCATAGTTTTCCCGCAGCCACGGAACGATCACCGACGTATCGAGTCCCCCGGAATAGGCCAGAACGACCTTCTTCACATCGCTCCTGCTCATGCTGTTCCTCCATGACAAGACAACAAAAGAGCCAGCCTGCGCTCTGGCAAAGCTGGCCTGCGACCTCACGGCGAACAAGCGAAGCTAGCCGGGGCGCATGGCCGGCTGACGACGGAAACGATGACGCAAGGGGGTACGAGAGGTACGCACTCGCTGCGTTTGTAGCTTCTTCGTCCGGCTTTGCGACATGGTTGGCTTCCTTCGCTGCGCGGATGTTTACATTGAACGCAGGGCAGTATAGCATAGCCATAGGGGTGCGTCAACGCTCTGAGCACGTCAACATTTCGTTGGAGCTGCGCCCCAAGCCCTGCGTATTTCCAAGCTTGTCAAGGATATGCTACACTCATGGTATGCAAACGCTCATCTTTACTGGCCCCTTTGGGGCGAATGCTCTTGCTACCGCTCAAACTGCCGCTGCGGCTGCCGCTACGGCTGCGCGTGTGCTCATGATAAGTGTGGGCCCAGCCCACCCGCTGGCAACGTTGGTGGACAAGCCTGCCTTGCCTGAACCACAGGCGTTGAGTCCTCAACTCGATCTCTGGTGCCTTGAACCACTGAATGGCCTCACAGATGCATGGGAACTGCTGCGCCCTGCTGGGAGCCCGCCGATTGCTGGTGATGAACTCCCCATTGTTCCTGGCAGTGATCTCTTTCTCGCCGTAACCCAGTTGTCGAAGCTGGCTCAGGGCTACGATCTGGTCTGCGTGGATGCCGGGCCACCAGAGTTGCTGCTGCGTTCCTTGGGGATTCCCGATTCGTTTCGCTGGTTGGTGCGCCTCTTGATCGGCCTTGACCGTGGGCCGGGGCGCTCGCATGCTTCGGTCGCTCGGGCGATCATCCCGGCGGGGATGCTGCCCATTCCTGGTGAGTGGACAGGTGGGATTCAACAGGCGCGTGTCGCCTTTGAACGCCTCCGTGATGAGATGGTCGCCCCTTCAGCCACGCAGGTGCGCTATGTGTTGCCGCCCGACCGTGCCGGTCTTGCTGAGGCGCGGGTCAATATTCCGGCCTTCCAGCTCTTTGGGCTGGCCATCGAGCGGCTCGTGGCCGGGCCGCTGCTGCCCCCTGGCACGCCTGGCCTTGAAGCTTTGCTGGCTGAACAGGCCGCCGTGATCAATGAGGCGGGCACAATTTGGCCGGGCCGCACGGTCTGTCGCATGGCGGCCTCACCGACCGCGTTGTCGTTCGAGCAACTGGCCCACTTGGGAAGCCAACTCTACGCCAACGCCTCGCCGCTACCCAATCCACCGCCACCTTCACCCATCACCATGACCGAGCCACCCGATGCCTCGGTCATCCTCGATCTGCCTGGGGTGCCCCGCGAAGCCCTGGGCCTGACCCTCAGCGGCGACGAGTTGATCGTTCGCGTTGGGCCCTACCGCCGCCACCTGCTGCTACCCGAAGGTCTACGCGGCATGACCGCGATCAAGGCCGCCCGCCAGGGCGAGAAACTGGTCATTAGCCAGCGGCGCTAACGACAACATAAGAAACTATGCTACGCAAAACCATGACCCTTGAGGGGCAAGTTGCAGTGATCACGGGCAGTTCCCGTGGGATCGGACGGGCCATTGCCGAACGTTTTGGTGCAGCCGGGGCCCGTGTCGTTGTCTCATCGTCACAGCCCCAAGCGGTAGAGACGACCGTCCAGGCGTTGCTTGCCCGTGGGGTGGTCGCTACGGGTATCTCGTGCGATGTGGGTGAACGCACCCAGGTTGAAGCGCTGATGGCCTATGCCCTAGACAGTTTCAAACAGGTAGATATTTGGGTGAATAATGCGGGTATTTCTGGCACATTTGGTTGTGCCATTGATGTACCACCCGACGAATGGGAACAGGTCATCCGCACGAATCTCTTGGGCACCTACTATGGCTCACGCACCGTTTTGCCCTACATGCTCAAACGAGGCTATGGTAAGCTGATCAATGTCACAGGCGGCGGCTACCGGCGGGCCCAGCGCTACTTGGGTGCCTACAGCGCCTCCAAAGCGGGCATCGTGCGCCTCAGCGAAGCCCTGGCGCGGGAACACGCTGAGATCAAAGGCGTCTCCATTAATGTCCTTGCCCCCGGCATCGTTCCGACCGACATGACCAAAGAGTTGGTGGGGATTGGCCCTGCCGCCCAAGTCCTCTGGGCCTTCCCCAAAATCATGCAGGTCTTTGGCACCACCAGCGCAGAGACTGCCGAACTTGCGCTGTACATGGCCTCAGCGGCTACGAACGGCGTCAGTGGTAAAATCTTTGAAGTGATGCCGCGTCACCGCTCGCTCTGGCGCGTGGCGCGCTCGGTCTTTCGTAGGGATCGGTTGTAGGAGAGAGGAAAACTATGCGTAGCCTCAATGAACGTATTGGCGAAGTCGTGAAACGGAAGCGCACACGCGATCGTCTGACCCAAGCCGATCTTGGTAGCCGCATTGGTGTCAGTGGTTCCTACATCTCAGCCGTGGAAGCGGGCAATACCGGAGTACGCATTACTGAGCTTGAGGGGCTTGCTGCGGTCTTTCGTACTACGGCCATCGAAATGATCAACGAAGCCGCAGGCAAAGATAGCTACAGCTTCACGTCATCCAACCGTGAACGCGATGCCTTCATGACGCTCTACGATAGCCTCAATACAGAACACAAGCAACTGGGGCGCAAATTTCTGCTCTTCTTGCGTGAGTTGGAACTGCGTCCCGATGAGGAGCCTGCATAGCTTGTAGTCAGGACATGCGTTCATTGCCGCAAAAGAGCGCAAAGGAACGCAAAAAACAGCGGTACCTTCGCCCCGCTCCCACAACGTGGGAGAGGCGGTGCCCGGTTGGTGAGCCTGTCGAACCAGAGCTTGCCGAAGGGGGTAGGGGGTGAGGGCCATCCTG
>NZ_NQWI01000047.1 GCF_002532535.1 Candidatus Viridilinea mediisalina | reverse complement strand
TTCCTACTTCCTACTTCCTACTTCCTACTTCCTACTTCCTACTTCCTACTTCCTACTTCCTACTTCCTACTTCCTACTTCCTACCCATGCATCTCGCGCACGAATTTGGTCAGCGTCTCGGCATCGAGCCAACCATGGTTGGCAATCAGATCGCCGATACGCCGCCAATGGCCTTGGGCATAGTCAACCACCTGCTCCTCAAGCACCAATGCCAACTGCTGAGGCGTTAGGGCAGCATCGCGCAACAACTGCTCGCCAAGGAAGCGCGGTGGAAGCTTGGGGGTATGCGCAAGATGGTCGAGGGTCTGCAAGAGCAGCGCCATGGTTAACACGGCTGCCGGTAAGTTGTAGTTGGTCACGAGGATGACGCCAAGGGGTTTAGGCTTGTTCTTTGCGTCGCCTTTGCTCGCTTGCAGGGCCGCATGCAGTTCGCGCGGCGAGAGGTAGCCCTGGTAGACAAGGTATTCACCAAGACGATGCGGTGGCTCGCTTTGTGGCTCGCCTCCCGGCGCATAGGACGGAGGGTAGCGGCTGAGTGTCTCATGGAAGAGTCCAAGAATCGCGGTGCGGAGCGATTCGTAGGCCGAAGGCTTTACGTGTTCCGACATAATGGTCTCATTTCTGAGAAGCTGTCTGAAAAGCTAGTGGGCATGCGTTGGAGTGCCGGCTTTAGCCGGCTGAAGCCGGCACTTCAATGCCAGTTCGCAGACTTTTCAGACAGTTTCTTAGCGCATGTGCGGTGCTTCCGTGTTCTGTGTGGCGTATTGTAGCATGATGTTTGACAGCTATGGGATGCATGCAGCATACTGAGAGGCTGTCTGAAAAGTCTATGGGTTGACGTTGGAGTGCCGGCTTTAGCCGGCTAATGGTTTTCCAGAAACTAATCTGCTCACAGCAATCTACAATCTACAATCTACAATCGAAAAAGGAGTTCCCATACTGTGCAGTCTCCCCCCCGCCGCCGCCCGGCACTGCTGCGTGCCATTGGCTATCTCGCTGGCCAACGCCGGAGCGCCGCGCTGGCCTATGGTGCCTTGGTGATCGCAACCCTGGCTCAACTTGCGGTGCCAATCTTGGTGCAGTATATGATCGATGCGGTGACCCTGGCTGGCTCGTTGAGCCTCGTTGAGGCCGAACGGTTGATCTGGGGCGCTGCGGGCCTGATCCTGCTCTTTGCCCTGCTGCGTGGCCTCTTCTCCTTCCTGCAGTCGTTTATGTCTGAAACAACCTCACAGGGCTTGGCTTTTGACCTGCGTAATGCCATTTTTACCAAGATTCAACGCCTCTCGTTTAGCTTTTATGACCAGAATCAGACTGGGCAGCTCATGATTCGGGCCACCGATGATGTGGAACGTTTGCGTACCTTCATTGCCCAGGGTTTGGTGATTGCCGCTTCGGCCTTCCTCTTGCTCACTGGGGCGCTGGTTGTCCTGGCCTTCAGTAATCTGCAACTCACCCTCGTGGTGCTGCCGCTGCTGCCGATTGCCCTTACCCTCTTCATTGTCTTTGGGCGGCTGGCGCAGCCCCTCTTTCTTGCCGTGCAGACCAAGTTGGCGACGCTAAATACGGTGCTGCAAGAGAATCTGGCCGGCATTCGGGTGGTGAAGGCGTTTGCCCGTGAGCCGTATGAGACGCAACGCTTCGGCAGTGCCGCCACCGATCTGATGGAGCAGCAGTTGCGCATTAGTCGCGTCTTCTCGTTCCTTTTTCCCGTGGTCTTTCTAGTGGCCCAATTGGGCCAGGCGGCCATTCTCTACTTTGGCGGTCGCCAGATTCTTGCCGGTACACTCGATCTCGGTGTCTACCAGAAGTTTAGCCTCTACCTGCTCTATGTCTTCTTTCCCCTGGGCCAACTGGGCTTCGTGGTCTCGCTGATGGCCCAAGCGAGCGCGTCAGCCAAACGTATCTTTGAGGTGCTCGATGCCGCCAGCGAGATCACCGATCGCCCTGATGCGCGTGTGCTTCCGCCCATCCAAGGCCACGTCGCCTTTCGTGCGGTCACCTTCCGCTACCTGGGGGCCAGTGAGCCCGCGTTGCGTCAGGTCAGCTTTGAGGTTGCGCCAGGGCAGACCGTGGCGCTCCTTGGTGCAACGGGTAGCGGCAAGACCAGCATTATCAACCTGCTGCCGCGCTTCTACGATCCGGCAGAGGGCGCGGTGCTGCTTGATGGCCACGATCTGCGTGAGGTTACGCTTGATAGCCTGCGTTCGCAGATTGGGATTGTGCTGCAAGAGACCAACCTCTTCACTGGGACAATCCGCGAGAATATTGCCTTTGGGCGGCCCGATGCGAGCGATGCGGAGATTGAGGCGGCAGCGCGGGCCGCTGCGGCCCACGACTTCATCGTTGGCTTTCCTGAAGGCTACCAGACCCGCGTAGGCGAACGGGGCGTTACCCTCTCTGGTGGCCAAAAGCAGCGCGTGGCCCTGGCCCGGGCCTTGCTGCTCGATCCGCGCCTGTTGATCCTCGATGACTCCACGAGTAGCGTTGATCTCCAGACCGAAGTGCAGATCCAGCAGGCGCTCAAGGGGCTGATGCAGGGGCGTACCAGCTTTGTGATTGCCCAGCGCATTAGTACAGTACGCAACGCCGACCTAATCCTTGTGCTTGATCAAGGCAACCTGGTTGCCAGTGGCACCCATAGTACATTGCTAGAGCAGAGTCCGATCTATGCGGAGATCTACCATTCGCAATTGGTGGAATAAGTCAGTTAATCCTAGCAAAACCGTATCTTTTTGCCCTCTTCAGCGGTATATAGTATAGAGGGTATTTTTTTTCGGGAGGCGGAGAGGCGATGAGGCGGAGAGGCGAAGTTCGCGCCGCTACGCCTCACGCATCCCGGAGGATGCGAAGCCCGCACTGCTGCGCCTCACGCATCCCGCAAGAAGGCTTACGGTTATGCACAATCGCTTGCGATACGTTCACTGGTTGTTCGCTCTGGTGTTGGCTTGCTGCTGGCTGAGTGGCATGGTTGGGGCGTTACCGCGTGCAGCGGCCCAACCGCTGAGAGGCCAAGCGGTTGCAGCAAAGTCGGTTGATCTGCCCTCTCCCAAGGCCAGTGACACCACAGTTCTACAAGCCGCTGTTTGGTTATTGATGCTCATCTCCGCAATGGCCCTGAGTGCTGGCGCAGGCTGGATCGTTGCACGCCGCTATACGCTCGAAGCTACCGACCCCGATGCGGAGTTGCCGCAAACATCCCCGCATCCCGCCGAGATTACGACGGCACGCCGCCAACAACCAACCAGCAGCAAGGCCCAATGGCGGGCGATCGTCTGGGATGGCCAGCGGCGTCACCGCATTGCCTTGGATGGGCGGCAGTGGAGTATCGGTGCGGCACCGGGGTGCAACCTCTGTTTCCCTGAAGCTGGCCTAGCCGCCCTGCATGCCCGTATCAGCCTTGTGGGTGACGCGATCGAAGTGACCGCCCTTGAACCGGGGGTCTTCCATACCGGCTTGGGCAGCCCGTTGAGCCTTGAGCAAGCGACAACACTCGGTGAGGGTGAGGCACTCCTCGTTGGCACGACGCTACGGGTGACACTTGAGGCTATATGAAGTTCAGCAATCTCCAATCTACCATCTGGAATCTACCATCAAAAACAGGATGCCCCCTGGCACGCACTACCCAGCTTGGTGGCTTTGAACTGCTGGCCCTCTTGGGCCGCGGCGGCCAAGGCGCGGTCTACTTAGGGCGGCCCTGGGATGCGCGCCTGGTGCAACGGCGTGTCGTTGCTCGTTGGCTGCGTGGCCGCTGGCGACGGGGAGAACTGAATGCCGTAGACGCAGCGCGCTGGCGGCTCGCGGCGATCAAGGTCGCCCACCCTGATGCGACGGCGGCACTCCATGATGAGCATAGCCATCTAATGGGCCCGCACGCAACCCATCCCCACTTGGCTTGCCTCTACCGACGGCGCTACCCCCATGCCTTACGTGACATTGGCCTAGGAACGGTGGCAGGTCAGCCATGCCTCTATTTGGCGTTGGCCTATGAAGCAGGCCTGCCGCTGAACCAGTGGTTAGCCCACCAGCCCCGCCCAAGTGATGCGACATGGGCGCTTAGGCTCGGGCTGCAACTTGCCAGCGCCCTGAGCCATCTGCATGCGCGCGGCCTTGTTCACCACGATGTGCGCCCCGCCAACCTGATTGTACGCCGAACAGTCCAGGGCCAACCGGACGTGGTATTGCTTGATCTGGGGGCAGTAGAGAGTCTGGATCGCCCCCGACGGCATGGCGTCTACGGCGTGGCCCACTGCCTACCACCTGAGCGGCGCGGCCCCCAGCCCGGCCCGGTCACCCCTTATGTGGACATCTATGCTCTTGGGCGTCTGCTGCAATTGCTCACCGCTGGCCGCCCGCTGCGCCCCAGCCTCGCCAAACTGATCAACGCAACCGCACAACCAGGTGCAGTGGCAACCATGGCGCTCTTGCACGAGTACCTATACACTGAGGTACGAATGAGCTAAAGGCGCAGAATCATCAAGCACGCGCAAGCCCCTTGGAACGCCATGTTCGGCAATCTGCAATCTACAATCTGCAATCTACAATCTACAATCGGAAATGGTATAACCATAGGCAGGATGACTTTTACGCTGTTATCGTATACAATGAGTTGACAAAATGGATTGGGTGTGACCAACATGGGTAGCTAGGGAGTGCGAGGGAACCAGGTTCCATCGCACTCCCCCTCCGTTACGAAGGGTTGTAGGGCACCGCCCTACAGATTCTGATCACACCCAAATGGATTGTTCGCTCTCGTATGAGGAGTTATGGCTTGAGTGGGATGATCGAAGCGGTACGTGGAATGCACGATGTGCTACCACACGAGCAACGTGCAGCCACACGTGTGCGTGAAGTCTTAGAGCAAACCTTGGTGGCCCATGGCTACCAGACCCTCGCTGTACCAATCATTGAGCATCGCGATCTCTATCTGCGTAAGCTAGGTGAAGAACTGGCTGGTAAGCTCTATGAGTTTAGCTTTGGGGGGCGCGATCTCGCGTTACGCCCAGAATTGACCGCATCGGTGCTGCGTGCCTATGTGGCCCATCTGCAAGATCAGCCCTTACCTCTCCGCCTAGCCTATGCTGGCCCCGTCTTTCGCTACGAGCGCCCGCAACGCCATACCTACCGCCAATTCACCCAGATGGGGGTGGAAATTGTTGGCGGCCCTGCGCCCCGTGCCGATGCTGAGGTGCTGGCCTTGGCCTGTGCCGGGCTTGATGCGATCGGGCTGGATACCTATCGCATCGCAGTGGGTCATGTTGGCCTTGTGCGTCAAATCTTGGCCCGCCTTGGCTTGAGCGAACGCGCCCAGAACACGCTGGTCTGGAGCCTTGAGCGCCTGCGTGATGGTGGCCCCGCTGCGGTACGCGCTCGTCTGCACGAAGATGCTGGTGAAGCGGCGTTGGGTTTAGAGTTGCCGCCAGGTATCGATGATGCTCAAGCTACCGCATGGCTGCTGCGAACATTTGAAGCCATGCAGATCGATCTGCGTACCGGCACCCGTAGCCCCCAAGCGGTCGTTGATCGGCTTTTGCGTAAACTGCGCCGCGCCGATGAACAGCCCGCGATTGAATATGCCTTGAGCTTACTTACCCAACTCGGTACCATCAGCGGCCCCCCCGCCACCAGCCTGCCTGCTCTGGCCGCACTACTCGCTGAACATAAACTTGACTGCCCTGCCTATGCCGAACTTCAAGCCATCTTGAACCTCGTGGCTGCCCACGGCCTCGATCCAGCCCACATTACGATTGACTTTGGGTTGGGACGGGGCTTACACTACTATACCGGCATGATCTTTGAACTTGATGATGCCGCTGGAATGCAACTCTGTGGCGGCGGTCGCTATGATGACCTCGTGACCACGTTGGGCGGACGCACTCCTACCCCTGCGGTCGGCTTTGCCTATGGACTCGAACGGATCGTAGCCGCCGCACCGCCACCCCTGTACGATCTCCCTCCAACAGTTCTCGTCGCCCCAATTAGCGATGATGATTACGCCTATGGTCAGGAGGTGGCCCGTCGGCTGCGTGCGCAAGGTCTGATTGTTACGGTTGACCTGCGCGGACGACCGCTTGCGCGCAATTTGAGTGATGCGGTTCGCCGTGGGATGAGCTTCGTCGCGATTGTTGGTGCCGAAGAGCGTGCTAAACGTACCCTTGTTTGGCGTGATCTGCTGCATCGTGATGAACGCATGCTTACGCTTGATGAACTTGAGCATGTGAATTTTGGTGCTTGGTAGTTGGCAATTTCCATACCGATTACGTTAAGGCAATGGTGTAGGCCAATGAAGAATCGTGTAAACTGGGGGCGTTATGCTGAACTTCGCCCCCATGAGTTGGTGCATATTCGTGAAACGACGCCAGTGGTCTATTTGCCATGGGGTGGTTTAACATGGCATGGACCACACCTGCCCCTTGGCCTCGATCTCCTCATTGCCGAAGCAGTGGCTGAACGGGCTGCACGCCGTACCGGGGGCGTGTTATTGCCCATGGTTGCTTGGCCAATTGAAGGTGTACCCCATCAAGATACCTTGAGTCTCAGCGCTACGACCGTGCGGATTACGCTTGCCGAAACCTTTGCTGCAATCGCCCACAATGGCTGGCATGTCGCTGTATTGGTGAGTGGTCACTATTCCCAAGCCCACGATCTGCTGCTGCTTGAGGCTGCGATGGATGCGATCAAGGAGCATAATCTGCTCGTCTTGGCGATTCCTCCGCTCGCCCTCGTGGACGAAGAGATGCTCGATCATGGGGCGCTCTGGGAGACCTCAACACTTTTGGCGCTGCGTCCCGAATTGGTCGATCTTGATGCACTGGGGCAAGGCCCGCTTACCCCCGCTGAGAGCGGCGTCGTGGGCCGCGATCCGCGTTATACTGCATCCTCCTCGCTTGGTGTTACCGCCCTAAACCTCGCGGTGGAACGGATTATCATTGCTGTGGAGGATCTGCTCAACCGTCGCGATCCTACCCCGCTCATTGCGCTCTATGGTAATCGCCGCGAACGCTTCCAAGCCTTTATTGCACGTTATGGCAATGACCCCGAAAGGGCCGCACGGGCATGGTGGGAAGAGGTTTCGCAGCGTGAGGAATGATACGCATATGGATCGAAGTATCCGTTCGCTTGCCCGACCAAGGCTGACGATCCCAGATCAGGTTGGATTAGCACGCCATAGTCGGCGCGTAGCGGCCCTCAGTATGGCACTCTGGGATCAGGTCTTGATCTTTGTGGGCTTTGCCTTCGCCTATTGGCTGCGTTATATGGCCCAGTGGCCTGAACCATTCGACGCTATTGTGTTCGAGGTGGCAACCCAAAATCAGGTGGAGTTTAGTGCCTTTTTACCCATCATTATTCCCCTGATGCTGCTGCTTGCGCTGCGCTTTACCACCCGTGGGCTCTATCGCGCAACCCCGCGCTTGGGTCTGCTCGATCAAATGACCATCATTCTCAATAGTACGCTTACGGGCATTGCGCTGCTGATTGTTTTTGTCTTCCTCTATAAACCCTTCTACTATTCGCGCCTGATCTTTATCTTTGCTGGTATTTCTATTGTTGTGCTGCTGAGTAGTTGGCGCATCTTGCGTTCGGCAGTGCAACATTGGCGCTGGAGCCACGGGCTTGGTCAGGAGCGGGTGCTGGTAGTGGGTGGTACCGGCTTGGGCCTTGAGGTGATGAGTGGCATCGCCTCGGCTCCTGGGTTGGGCTATAACCTCGTTGGCTATCTCTATGATCGCCCCATTGTTGCGTGCGAGCGGGCGACGCGGGTCTATCGCCACTTGGGTAGCCTTGATGATCTGGAACGGGCTGTGCTGCAAAGCAAAGCCCAACAGGTTATTCTTGCCCTGCCCTTCTGGGAACACGGACGCTTGCCCGATCTCGTCTTGATTTGCCAAAAGCTTGGCGTAGACTACTTGCTGGTTCCCGATTTCTATCAGTTGAGTTTCGACCGGGTGGATGTCCATCAACTGGGCGGGGTGCCGCTGCTTGCGCCGAAGGAGATTCGCCTGCGTGGTGCTAATTTGGCACTCAAGCGCATGGTAGATATTAGCGCCGTGCTGCTCACTGCGCCCTTTACACTGCTGCTGGCAGCCCTGATTGCCATTGCGATTCGCCTCGATTCACCCGGGTCTGCCCTCTTTTGCCAACAGCGCGTCGGTAAGGGCGGACGGCTCTTCAACTGCTATAAGTTCCGCACCATGGTGCCCGATGCGGAGGAGCGTAAGGCGGAATTGATTGCCCACAATGAGGCCGATGGGCCGATCTTTAAGATGCGCGATGATCCACGGGTAACTAGGATCGGGCGCTTTTTGCGCCGGAGTAGCCTCGATGAATTGCCTCAACTCTGGAATGTGCTGCTAGGCGAGATGAGTATCATTGGCCCGCGCCCCGCCCTGCCCTCCGAAGTGGCGCATTATGAACTCTGGCATCGCCGCCGCCTTGAGGTGCAACCCGGTTGCGCTGGCCTTACGCAAGCATTGGGGCGGAGCGATATGTCCTTTGATGAGCAAGTACGCCTCGATATTTATTATGCAGAAAATTGGTCAGTAGGCATGGATCTCCGCATCCTGCTCATGGTCATTCCTGCGGTGATTGGTGGCCGTGGCGCGTATTAGTCTCGCTCTAGGGCTCGCGTTGGCCCTCGCCCTCTTGCCGCTAGAATGGGCGCTGCTGCTTACGCTGGGCAGTATTGTCGTCACGTTGACGCTGCTCGATCCGATCTGGGCGGTCTACGTTGCGGTACTCTCGGTACCCGTGCAAGAGTTGATCCTGCTACCGGGCGGCTTGAGTGTGACCCAAGCAGCATTGCTGCTGCTCGTAGCTAGTCTGGCGCTCCACACCCTGGCCTTTCCGCAACGCCCCTTGCGCTTCGGGCCGCTCTTTGGGCCACTCCTCTGCTTCTTGCTAACCGTGGCCCTTGCGGCGCTGCTTACGCCCTACAGCCGCAGCGAAGCCTTGCGCGAACTCTTGCGCTGGACAACCGTAGTCTTGATCTATCTGGTGGCGTTGCGCGCCCTCAGCGGAGCACCGTGGCGTGCCTGGGGCTTGGTGGCGTGCCTGCTCTTGGCCCCCACAGCAAGCGCACTGGTTGGCTTGGGGCAATTCTGGTGGGGCCTAGGCCCAGAGAGCTTTGGGGTTGAGGGGGGCCGTGTGCGCGCCTATGGTACGATTGGCCAGCCCAATTCGTTTGCTGGCTATATGAATCAAGCCTGGCCCTTGGCCTTGGGAATGGGCATGGCCCTGCTGGCCTCTTGCTATCAGCAACGCTGCAAACCCACGGGTGTGGTGCATGCAGTAATACCAACTACCCTTGAACATGCCGCATTATCAAGAACGCGAAAGCCCATTGGAGCGCCGTGTTCGGCAATCTGCAATCTGCAACCTACAATCGTAAATGGTATGACGCCCAAGACCTTGCTGCTGTTTATTGGCACGAGTGCTGCTACCCTGCTCACCACAGCGGCCCTGCTGGTCAGCTTTTCGCGTGGGGGTTGGCTTGGTGGTCTGGGCGGGCTCACAATCTTGCTGTTAGCTGCGGGCTATCACCTACCGACGCAGATGCGCCTGCTGGCGCGTCGTGGGCTGATTGCCGGAGGAGGATGCGTGCTGCTCATCGCCCTGTTGGGTGGAGGCGGACTGCTGCCACAAGCTCTGAGTCAGCGCGCCGCAACCCTGGTTGGCAGCCTACGGCTCTTTGACGCCCACAATGCAGTGATCACCCCGGCCAACTTTGCGGTCGTTGAACGCATGGCCCACCTGCAAGCAGCCTGGAACATGCTCCAGCGCCACCCGATCCTGGGGGTGGGGCCAGGCAACTATAGCATCGCCTACGAAGCACTCCCTCCACCCGGCGCAGACCCCTTCAGCGTGCGGCCATGGTATGATTCGCGGGGCCATGCCCACAACTACTACCTGCACATCAGCGCCGAAGCGGGCTTGCTCGGCCTAAGCGCCTACCTGCTACTGTTGGGCAGCATCATCGTCCAAGCAGTGCGAGCAGTACAAATGGCCACCGGCTGGTTCTGGCAGGGCGTCGCCATCGGCGGCGCAGGCGTGGTGGCGGCTGTGGCCACCCACAACCTCTTTGAGCATCTGCATGTATTGAACATGGGTCTACAACTAGGCTCTCTATTGGCCCTGTTGGTCTATCTGCAGTGGAGCAATGAAGCAGGACAGGGAAACGAAAAACAAGAGGTTGCGCTCATCTCGTGAGTATGTCATAATGTGAGACGATTTACGAACGTATAATCTACTAGGTGTAAAAATGCTAAACCGTCAAAAAGCTGTCCTGCTGTTTTTACGTCACGCAAGTCACGCAGTATCCTCGATCCGACTCATGAAGTGGTCATTCTTGCTTGCCAACGAAACACCTTCGCATGGAGGCGCTACATTCTATGCTTTTGTGCCATATAAGTACGGCCCCTATTCCTTCACCCTTGATCAAGAGAAAGATGCCCTTGTACGCGACGGTCTTGTAAAGATCATAGATCAAAAGCGTCTATGCCTTACAGCGGCTGGACGACAGATTGAGTTAAAACTTGCTGAGAACGTGTCACAGGATCTTTGCTATATTACGCAGACCTATGGTTCTTGCTCAGACCAGGCACTAATTGATCTTGTATATGAAAAATATCCTTGGTACACAATCAATAGCCAGTTACCTGAAAAACGTAATATGGTAAGACCCGTTGTAGATTGTGCAATTTATACCATGGGCTATGAGGGATTGACTGCTGATGCCTTCCTCAACCGTTTACTTGAAGCGGGTATACAGCGCATCATTGATGTACGTTATAATCCTGTCTCGCGGCGCTATGGGTTTCACAAGACAACGCTCGCCCGTCTAGCAACACGACTTGGGATGGATTATATCCATGTTCCAGAGTTGGGTATTCCAGGCACCGAGCGGATTCAGTTGAGATCACTTACACAGTATGAGAAATTGTTTCGTGCCTACGAATCCGGTCTTCAACAGTTGGTAGAATGTCAGAACACCGTTGGAAATCTACTCAAAGAAAAACCAAGTGTGTTGATCTGTATGGAGGCCAATCCACAATTCTGCCATCGCAATGTGTTAGCTCAGGTGCTTACCCAAATTGTGAATTTGCCAGTGAATCATCTAGGATGGCCACGATGAACGAGTATGGAGAAGAAACAAAGGTTCTTATCACCGTAATGACCTACCCTCATCCGTCAAGAGGATACCAAGAACTCGTGTGTACGGCTGGTATTACTGAGGCGGGTGAGTGGGTACGTCTCTATCCCATTGATTACCGCTATCGATCCAGACAACAGCAGTTTCGGAAATATCAGTGGATCACCATTAATCTCCTGCCGTATGGGCATGGCAATGATCGTCGTAAAGAGAGCCGCAAGCCATTACTCGATACGATGAAGGTGCTTGGTTCACCGCTTGATACAAAAAAGAAATGGGCTGCACGTCGTGAAATTATTGACCGCATGCCAGTATATACAGTGAATCAGCTTAAGACGCTCCATGAAAAAGACCGCACTTCGCTGGGGATCGTGCGTCCAGTACGTATACATGATTTGATCATTGAGCCAGCAGATTCTGAATGGAAGCCAGAGTGGCAAGGTTTATTTGATCAATTGCGCTTATTTGGCCCACCACAGAAGCCACTACGTAAAATCCCGTTTAAGTTCAGCTATGTCTTTGAATGCGATGACAGTTCCAAACCACACCACGCAATGATTGAAGATTGGGAACTTGGTGTTCTCTGGCTAAATGAGGTTGCACGTCTGGGTGATGAACAGCAAGCCGCTATGAATGTCAAGCGCAAGTTCTTTGATGAAATATGCCAACCAAGCAAAGATACTCGCTTTTTCATGGGCACAGTCTTTCCCTACAACACATGGGTTGTATTGGGTGTATTCTGGCCTCCCCACTTGATCCCGCCACCAGTTGGTGATGTCGTACAAGCCAAACTCTTTTGAGTGATAGGCTATTGAAGAACTATATGCTTTAAGGAGTACATCCCATGACCACCTACCTCGTGACGGGCGGCGCGGGCTTTATTGGGAGCCATCTGGTTGAGGCGCTCTTGCGCCGGGGTGAACAGGTGGTCTGTCTTGATAATTTTACCACCTACTACGATCCAAGACGCAAGCGGCGCAATCTGGCTTGGGCCGAGACGCAGACGGGTTTTCAGCTTGTCGAAGCCGATCTGCGTGATGCCCAAGCCCTCGCTGAGGTCTTTGCGACCCATCGCCCACGTTATGTAGCCCACTTGGCCGCGCTGCCCGGACCACGGCCCTCAATTGCCAACCCAGCGCTCTATACGCAGGTCAATGTGACCGGCAGCATCCATCTGCTTGAATTGATTCGCCAATACAACATCGAGAATCTCATGCTGGCTTCCACCTCTTCGGTCTATGGGCGCACCGAGAAGGTACCATTCGAGGAGTGCGACCCGACCGACCGGCCACTTTCGCCCTATGCCGCAACCAAGAAGGCGGCTGAGGTCTTGGCCTACACCTTCCATAGTCTCTATGGCATACCCACCAGCATCATCCGCTTCTTTACGGTCTACGGGCCACGCGGGCGCCCCGATATGACCCCCTACCTCTTTGTGGATCGCATGGTTCGGGGTGAGCCGATTGTTCTCTTCAATAATGGAGTTGAACTCTACCGTGATTATACGTATGTTGACGATATTGTAGCCGGGATTATGGCCGCACTTGACCGCCCACAGCCCTTTGAAATCTTTAACGTCGGCAATGCAAAACCGATTGAAATGCATCGTTTTGTTGAACTGATCGAAACGATTACAGGATTGCAGGCCCAGATTGAAAACCGCCCGTTACCAGCCACCGAGCCACTGATCACCTTTGCTAATAGTACCAAAGCAGAGCGCATGCTCGGCTTCCAGAGCCAAACAACGGTTGAAGTGGGCCTCGAACGCTTTTGGGCTTGGTATCAGCAGGAAGTTGCCAATGTACGTTAGGGGGAGATGGAGGCTTCCCCGCCAAAACGGAACAAAAAATGGGGTGTGGGGCGTACCCCACGTAGTGTATACTGTATCGTTAGAAGCTAACGGGAGAGATTCGCCCTCCCCGAACATCCCACCCTCGATCCTAGAGGCTTCCAAACACATTATCTGAAAGACTACACACAAAAGGCATGCTAGGCACATGATGGTTGACGAAACGAAAGGACGCATGGCGGACGAGCCAGAAAACGAAGCGGCACGCTCGCCAGAGGCTGAGGTCGAACAAGGTGGGTTCGCGCTCTGGGAGCGGCTACGCAGTCCGCGTACACTGATCTCTTTTGCTTTGGCAATTGCTATTGTCCTCTTTGTGTTACGTGGGTTGGATATTAATCTGACCGAGACGTGGCAGTATATCCAGCAGGTCAATGGCTGGATGCTACTCTTGGGCTTGGGGGTCTTTTATACCACCTTTCCCCTACGGGCACTCCGTTGGCGCATGCTCTTGCATAACGCTGGCGTGCCTGTGGCCGAAGGGCGGCAGAGCTGGGCCTCATTGCCTGCGATGATGGAGTATATCTACCTCTCTTGGTTTGCCAACTGCATTGTGCCCGCCAAGTTGGGGGATGCCTACCGGGGCTACCTGCTCAAGCATAATGGCAAGGTCTCATTTTCCTCAGCATTTGGAACCATCTTTGCCGAGCGGTTACTCGATATGTTGGGGCTCTTTGGGCTACTTATGATCTCGGCCTGGATTACCTTTGGCCCACGCATGCCCGACGGAACGCAGATAGTCTTTGGTTTCGGGGGCTTGCTGGTGGTGCTGATCTTGGTGGGACTAGCCAGCATGCACTGGTTTAGCCCGATCATTCGGCGCTTCATCCCCCGCCGTCTGCAGAGCGTCTACGAGCGCTTTGAGCATGCCGCACTCAGTTCCTTCAGCCCAGCGGTGCTCCCCCGGCTCTTCCTCTTCACCAGCGCCATCTGGATGCTCGAGGGTTGTCGGCTCTACTTTGTGATCGAAGCCTTTGGCCCTGAAGTAGCCACGCTCTCGCTGGCCGCCATCGTCTTTGTGGCCCTTGCATCCTCATTGCTCACCGCGATGCCCATCACCCCCGCTGGGCTCGGCGTCGTAGAGGGCACCATCACTGCCGTCCTCACCCTCTTCAGCATCGCGCCCAGCTTGGGTATTGCGATTACCTTCCTTGATCGCTTGATCAACTTCTGGAGTATCGTGGTGGGCGGGTTTATCTTGTATATTTTCTCGAAGCGTCGGTAGCAAGGTGTACCCATGCAAACAACCTCTGTACCAGCATTGGTCACACGCTCATTCGATGCCCAATGGGATGCAATTACCAACACACCACTATCATCGCCCCCCATGATGAATTGGTTTCGCCCACATTGCCCTTCCGGGCCGCGATTGCCAGCTTTTTCGCAGGGTCGCCTGATGAAACGGTGTAGGATCGAATTTTTCGCGCTAAGGGATGGCTTCAGAAACACGCTTTCAGCTTCACCGTCGTAGTGCCGACGTTAGTCGGCATCCGGGGGTTGTCGGCGACCTTAGCCGACTACCGTCGGCACTACCTAATGGTGCCAACGGTAAAGTGGCATGAAACTATTCCCTAACTAGATTTTTCAATTATGGAAGTTATGGCATCTTTCAGATCCGGTAGGTGTTTTTCAATTACGTTCCAAGTAACATCGAGATCAATAGCAAAATAGTGATGCACTAAAATGTGGCGCATGCCTATGATATTGCGCCATGGAACATCGGATCTGAGCGCACGTATCTCTTCAGGTAGAGCATTGGCAGCCTCACCAATAATTTGCAAGTGATGTACAATCCAATTTTGGATCAATTCTTCATGTGCAAATGCATGCTGACCTTGAATGCTATAGCGTTCAATACGATCTATGGCTTCAAGGATGTCATACAAGCGCTCGCTTGTTGATCTCATAATGGTATTGCCTCAGCTAGAACACGATCACGGATGCGCTCCTTAAGCATAGCTGTGGTACCAACATCAACCTGAACTTGTAATAACTCCCGAAGATCCATGAGTAAACCACCAAGATCGAGCAGGGTTCTTCCTGGTTCGAGGTCAACCAGAAGATCTATATCACTATAATCATTCTCTTCACCTCTTGCAACCGACCCAAAAACACGAACGTTTGAAGCCCCATAATGGGTTGCAATATCCATAATTGCTTCCCGCTGATGTTTAAGCAGATCTGCATGTTTCATGTTTTTACCTATTACATCATGTATGTAACATACCCAAATGTTCAACGCAACCCAAAGGCCATGAAGGTCACCAAGACCCCCGCAGTCGCAAGTGTGAGGCCCGCGACCACTTGGAGCGGGGTGTGGTTGCGGGTGCGTACCCGTGCCCAACCCAAGACGAGGGCGCAACTCCAGAGCAGGAGCCCAAGGGGTTCGTAGTAGATAGCCGCAATGGTAGCGGTCGAACCCATGCTCGCAGAGTGAACACTGATCTTCCAGGCGAGGTTGATGGCCCAGGCAATGGCACTCACCAGCGCCGCAGCGGCCACGAGGGCGCGGAAGGGCAAGGGGGCAGCCAAGAGGTTGAGCAGCAATAGCCCAACCAAGAGGTTGACAATGCCGAAGAAGTAGAGTTCGTTGCGCTGTGAACGGATCGATACATCATCATCGCTGTAGGCCCCTTGGCGTAGGCGCACGATGAAGAAGATCATCGGTGGGATGATCTGCAAAAATGCCGTGAAGAGTGCCCACATGAAACCTTCACGCGTCGCTTCGATTCCAAATATCCCGATGATGATCAGGCTGATCAGCGACAAGGGAATGGGGTGCAAGATCTGGGAAATGATCCGCGCCAGCGTATAGCCACGCCCCGGCACTGCCCCCCGGCTGAGTGCCTCGGCGATCATGTTCGGTTTTTGAGTCATCATGTGTGATTCTCTATTGCTTGATGCGATTATGAGGTAAGGGCTATCGCCCTACGACCCGCTTTGGGGCTACCGCCCTACAACCCGCTTTTGGGGCTACGCCCCAAACTTCGTTTTTTGTGTCGTGTTGGCAGCTTCGCTGCCAACACGACACAAAAAGAGTTTTTTTGGGGGAGGCTTCGCCTCCCCCAAACCCCCGCCAGGGGTCTAACGTAATGCGTATGGGGCTACGCCCCAAACCTCGTTTTTTGGAGGAGGCGAAGCCTCCCATCCCCCCGCCGGGGGCTGAGCTATGCTCCTAAAACTTCAGTATAACAAGCCAAGAGGCGCTCGGCAGCCTGCGTCCAACAAAAGCGTCGGGCCTGTTCCGGGCCAATGGTACGTAACCGCTCCGCCTCGCGTAACGTCTGCTCAATGCCACCGGCAATTGCCAAGGGATCGTGTGGATCTACGAAGATCGCAGCCGCCCCGGCAACTTCGGGGAGGCTGGCGCTGTTGGCCGTGAGCACTGGGGTACCACAGGCGAGGGCTTCGAGGACGGGTAGGCCAAATCCTTCGTAAAGCGAAGGATAAACAAAAGCCTGTGCTAAATTATACAACGCTGGAAGCTGCGCGTCAGCAACAAAATCAAGGAATTTGACGCGATCTTGCAGTTGCAAACGGGCGACGGTGGCAAAAATCGCTTGCTCCATCCATCCGCGCCGTCCGGCAATGACCAGGGCTAGATCTGGGGGCAGTTTGGCTTGGGCAAAGCCTTCGAGCAGGCGCACCAAGTTCTTGCGTGGTTCGAGCGTGCCAACGAAGAGCAAAAAGTTGGCCGGTAGCCCCAAACTGGCGCGTAGGGGTTCGGTTGCGCTGGCGGGCAAGGGGCGAAAGCGGGCATCTACCCCAGGGTAGAGCAGACGCACCTTGGGGCCTTGGACGCCCAAGAGCCGTGCGAGGTCGGCTGCGGTGGCTTGCGAATCAACCAGCACGAGGTCGGCTCGGTGCAACGAGCGCGGCACCGCCCGCGCCAAATAGCGGCGCAGACCCGCATCGGCGCACTCCGGGTGTACCATGAAGGTGAGGTCATGCACGGTGAGGATGGTGCGTGCCCGTGTGGGGGGCAGAACGAAATCCGGGGCGTGCAGCAGATCGAAGGCACCAGCCAGCCATTCGGCGTACAGCGGCAGACGGAGGCGCTGCCAGAGAATCGTGAGCTGGCGCGGGCTGATCGGCAACGGGCGGGCACGTACATTGGCATGGGCCGCACAGAGCGCCCGTAGCTCGGCCACGTAGGGCGCAGTGGGGGGCAAGCCCCTAGCGGCATAGAAGAAGGTATAGCGCACCTGCGGATCAAGGCCCACCACCGCCCGCATCAACTCGCGGGTGTAGCGCCCAATCCCAGCCCCTTGCCACGCCGCAGCAGTGTAGTCAACCCCAATGTGCATAGCGGTACAGAGAGATACAGAGATTTTCACCACAGAGGTGCAGAGAGATACAGAGATTTTCACCACAGAGGCACAGAGGTGAATGTGGAAAAAATTGTTAGCGCGAAGAAGTTCTGGGCCGCGCCGCTTGGCTTCGACAGGCTCAGCCAGCGGCGCGGTGGTTGCTAGCCCAAGGCTTCTTCGCGCTAACAAAAAATTCAGAAATAGACAATCTACAATCTACAATCTACAATCGTACATGGTGTCAAGCCAAGCAAACAACTCGGCAAAGACCTGGGCACGGGCGGGGGGGGCAGAGAGGACAAGATCATGCATGCCGCCTTCGATGGCGCAGAGTTTGACGTTGCGCCCTAGGCTGGGGCCATATTGTAGCATGTGTTGGATATTGAGCACGCTGTCGCTACAGGTAAAAGCGTCACTCCAGAGCTTACCGCGATGCGAACGGGCCGCATGCATGAGCAGGATGGGGCAACTGATGCCGAAGCCGGCCTGCAATTGGCGCTGGGCACGACGGATGGCGCGGAACCAGCCCGCATACGCAGGCCAGCCCATCAGCGGCTTCAAGTTGAGGTCGAAGTTCCAGTGACCGCGTTGGGTGCAGTGGATACTCTCTACATAGCGCGACGAAAGCACCCCTGGCACTGCGAAGCCGGGCCAAACGGCCCCTAGTTGCTCGATGCAGGCGGCAAAAGCCCATTCGCCTCCAACCGCATTGATTTCGACAAAGGGGCTGTTGAGCCAAAGCGCGTTGATGCGGTCGTAGTAGTGGCCCGTATGGGCATAGAGCGCCGCAAGCAGCCCGCCTGTCGAGTGGCCATTGAGCAACAACCAATCGGCATTGATGATCTCAATCGCCCGGTCAATCTCCACAAAGTATTCGCGCAGATCGCGGCAGAAATTGGGACGCTGATGGGGCAGCAATGAACGTCCGTAGCGCCGCAGATCCAAGGCGTAAAAGTCGTAGCCGTGGGCCGCGAAGCCTTCAGCCAGATGCAATTGGTAGAAGTAGTCACTAAAGCCGTGCAGGTAGAGCACCGCCCGCCCGTTGGGCCGTGGCGCTTGCCGCCGCACCAAGGTGGCAATGCACGGGCCGTCATAGCTCGGTGGTAACTCCAGAGTCGTCGCCGTACAACCAGGGAGCCAATCGGGATTCCAGACCGGGCGCATGAAAGTGGACATGTATGACCCCAATGTAATCTTGAATAGTTCGCCTCATTATCATACCAAAGCGCGTTGCTCTGCGGGGGTGCGGAGGTTCGTAGGAATATTCCTGTTTGCGCCGTAGGTAGTGCCGACTTTAGTCGGCTTCCCAGCGCTGCCAAAGACCTCAGCCGACTAAAGTCGGCACTCCAACGCATGCCAACTAGCTTTTCAGACAGCTTCTCAGAAACACGCTTTCAACTTTACCGTCGTAGTGTCGGCTTCAGCCGGCTAAAGCCGGCACTCCAACGCATGCCAACTAGCTTTTCAGACAGCTTCTCAGAAACACGCTTTCAACTTTACCGTCGTAGTGCCGACTTTAGTCGGCTTCTCATCGCTGTCAAAGACCTCAGCCGGCTAAAGCCGGCACTCCAACGCATGCCAACTAGCTTTTCAGAGTCCGGCTATCAGCTATCGGCTATCGGATTTGGTATCACTCACTCATGCCCCCTTGACAACCACTGCTCAAAACGGTACACTGTACATAGTAGTTTGAAATAGAACTACTATGTACCAGGAGGACAGCCATGAGCATGCTTTCACCAACCACCAACACCCACACCGAACGACGCATCCAGTTGAATGATACCTTCTTTGAGCAGCTTTTTGTCGTGCTGACCCTCGTCGGTATTGTTGCAGGGGTGATCATGGGGCGGCTTGAGGTTGATCCACGCCTGCTCTTGGCGGTCAATCTGGCGACCTATGGCTTCGGTGGCTTCTATGCTGTACGGGCGATTATTGAAGCTCTGCGTGAATATACGATTGAAGTTGACCTGCTTATGGTGCTGGCCGCACTTGGGGCCGCCTACCTCGATGCGTGGACAGAGGGGGCTATTCTGCTCTTTCTCTTTTCACTCAGCAATGTTTTGCAGTCCTATGCTATGGATCGGACGCGCAATGCGATTGCAGCCCTGCTGGAATTGCGCCCCGATACGGTGACGGTGCGGCGTGAGGGGCTGGTGCAGCAGGTGGCGCTCGATCAGATTGCCATCGGCGATCTGGTGGTGCTGCGCCCCGGCGACCGCGTGCCCTTCGATGGGGTTATTGTGCAGGGTACGGGTAGTTTTGATGAGGCAGCGATTACGGGTGAGGCGATGCCGATCCATAAGGGCGTTGGCGCGACTGTGTTGGCCGGCACGCTCAACCAGAGTGGTGCGCTCGATATGCAGGTCACGAAGAGCGCCGAGGAGAGTACGCTGGCACGCATTATTGGCATGGTCAGTGAGGCCCAGGCGCGTAAGGCCAATACACAGAGCTTCCTCGACCGCGCTGAACAGTGGTATGCGATGGGTGTGATTGGTGCGGTAGCGCTCTTTATTCTGCTTATGCCGCCCATGTTTGGGGTTGATTTTAGCGACAACTTCTACCGTGGCATGGTGCTGCTGACGGTTGCTTCGCCCTGTGCCCTGGTGATCAGCGTGCCCGCCGCACTGCTCAGTGCGATTGCCAACGGGGCGCGGCGCGGCATCCTGTTCAAAGGCGGTGCCCACCTCGAAGCCCTGAGCCGCGTCAAGGTCGTGGCCTTCGACAAGACCGGCACGCTTACCTATGGTCGCCCGGAGGTGGCCGATTGCCTGCCCCAACCCGGTGTGACCAATGACGAACTCTTGACTGTGGTTGCCCGCGCCGAGTGCCAGAGTGAACATCCTTTGGCCCAGGCGCTGGTGGCCTACTGTGCCGATCATGGCCATACCCCCAGTGAGCCTGAGCGTTTCCAAGCGATCACCGGCATGGGCGTCCAGGCCACCTGGGATGGGGTTGAAACCCTCGTGGGTGCGCCCAAGCTCTTTCGCCACTTGGGGCAGAGCGTACCCGCCGACCTGCTTGCTGAGGTCGAACGGCTCGAAAGCGCCGGGCGCGGCACCGTCCTGCTCGTTGCCCGTGGCGAACGCTGGCTCGGCCTGATCACCCTGATGGATCGTGAGCGCCCTGAAGCGACAGCCCAGATTGCGGCCCTGCGTGCCGCCGGGGTGGAACGGATCGTGATGCTCACCGGCGATAACGCCAAGGTGGCCCAAGCTCTAGGCCAACGCCTCGGCCTCGACGAGGTGCATGCCAGCCTATTGCCCGAAGATAAGCTGCGGATCGTTGAGGAACTGGAGCAGCGTTATGGCGCTACGGCGATGGTAGGCGACGGCGTGAACGATGCGCCAGCCCTCGCCGCCGCTACCAGCGGGATCGCCATGGGCGCAGCCGGTACCGATGCCGCCCTAGAGACCGCCGATGTGGTGCTGATGCGCGACAACCTGAGTGCCATTAGCTACGCCATCAGCCTGAGCAAACGCACCCAGCGCATCGTCTGGCAAAACATCAGCTTCGCACTCGCCGTCGTCATCGTGCTGATCTTGGCCACCCTCACGGTTGGCATCTCGCTGCCCATGGGCGTCATTGGGCACGAGGGCAGCACCATCCTGGTGGTCTTGAATGGCTTGCGCCTCCTTGTGTTGAAGTAGCGGGTAGGGTGTGTGAGAGGCTGTCTGAACATTCTATGAACTGGCGTTGGAGTGCCGGCTTTAGCCGGCTAAAGCCGGCACTCCAACGCGTGCCCACTAGCTTTTCAGATAGCTTCTGAGGAAACCTGGTTCCCTCACACACCCTTATAGCAAAGTAAACAACTCAGCAAATTCGGCATCCACCGCCGCACCCAAAGCCTCTGGATCGGGCATCACGTTCGCATCAGCCACCACCGCGACCTGCACCTTGCCCGCGTAGCTCAGGATACTGATGCCCAGGCTGAGTTTGCTCGATTCGGGAACCCAGAACATAGCGCGGGCCACCGGGTGGCCCATGAACGTATTGGTCTCACGCGGCCCGGGTACATTGGTGATCACCATGCTCGCCATGTCGCTCAGTGAACTGAGCAGCGTCTGCTCCACGTCGGCAGGCAGGTTGCCCAAGATACTAATCACCCCATAGCCGATGTAGGCTTCGGGTGAAGCCTTGATCGCGTCCATTTCGCGCCGCAGCCGCGCCATGCGCTCCACCGGATCGTCAGTGCAGACCGGCAGGGTCACATAGACCAAGCCAAAATTGTTGCCGCCATTGGAGGTTGCCCCTGGCGGCAGCAGGTTCACTGGCACCACGGCTCGCAGCCCTCGTGGGCTAATACTGGCCCCATGGGCCGCCATGTAGCGGCGCAAGGCCCCGCTGATGGCCGTGAGAATCACATCGTTCACTGTGCCGCCAAGGTGCTTGCCAAGCGCCTTGATCTCACTGAGGGCCACCGTCTCGGACCAAGCGGCACGTTTGAGGCCGCAGAGTTCGCCTTTGAGCATACTGTCGGCGTCCCGCCCCATCAGGGCCAGCTTGGTCAACACCGCCGCACCGCTGCCCAAGAGGCTGATGGCCCGTTCGGGATGGCTGATCCAGCCCCAGCCGCGCTGCACAATCTGCTCGGTGGTACGCAACGCGGTGCTGATCGTCTCGACCGCCTGGGTAAAGGGGCCAGACGCTGGCTCGCTGGCAGGCGCGAGACTCGTGGTTACTTGGTCACTAATTGGCTGATCAAGAAAGGCATTGAAGATGGCAATCAGCGCCATACCATCGGCCATACAGTGGTGAATCCGTAACACAAGGGCACAGCCATCGCCATAGTGTTCAATCAGGAAAAACTTCCAGAGCGGGCGGGTCGGATCGAGCGGAGTGCTGATCAGTTCGCCCAGCAACTCGCGCAACTCCGCGTCCCCGCCAGCGCCAGGCAGCCCATAGCGATGCAGATGGGCTGCGAGCATAAAGCGCGGATCGAGTTCCCAGTGGGGCTTCTGGTCGCGCTGATGGACGATGCGTTGGCGAAAGCGCTCAAAGGGCAAGAGCCGATCTTCGACAGTTGCACGCAGTTGCTGGTAATCGAGACGCTGATCAAAGAGCAGCGCAATCGTAATCACCATCAAATTGTTCGGCTCGTCCATATGCAACCACGCAGCATCAACACTAGCCAGCGGGGTGCGCGGGGGTTGCGCCGAGGTCTTCCTCGAACCTCCTCTTCGGGTTGGGTTGACGGATTAGGCGGGCGTGTACGCCCAGTCAGCCCAACAAAGGCGCGGGTGGCGAATTCACGCAGGTTGCGTTGGACTTCAGCGAAGGGCGATTCACGGACACCCTTGGCCATGCGGGGCAAGCGTTCCAGTTGAGCGCGCGCTTCAGCGCGGGTTTTGGCCAGCAGGGCCGGATCGGCCAACAGCTTGGCGGCGATGGCGCGGCGCTGCGCGGCATCCTCATCGGTCACATACTTGTCGAAGGAGCGCAACGGGGCCAGTTGGAAGCCGTGCTTCCGAAAGAGGCGGTAGATCTCCTTGACGCGCTCCATTGAAATGTTGCGCCCCAGCGTATAATCCTCAAAACGGCCATCCATCGCCAACAGCGCCGTTTCACCCAAACAGGCATAGACGGTCCCACGGGGCAAGCCAATATCGAGGCCCACATCATCAAGGCCCGGAATCCGCACCTCGCCGCTTTCGATCACCAGCACATCAGGGCGCAGAGCCGCTTCAGCCGGGCTAATATCGGGCGGACGGGCAACATCGCAGATGACCGCACCGGGCTTACAGCGGCTAATATCAATAATGCGTTGCCCAAACGCCGAGGTCGCCGTCACAATCAGATCACAATCCTCCACCAAATCTTCAGCTTGGGTCGCAATCGTCACCTTCGCGCCAGGGGTTTCGCCCTCAATCAGCCGTTTGAGCGCAATCAGCTTTTCGGGTTCAATCGAAACAAGGGCAACATCACCTATCGCCTGCGCCAAGAGGCGCGCACAGACGGCCCCAATCGAGCCGGTGGCCCCAATCACCATCGCACGCCCACGGGCAAGATCGGTGGCCCCCATCTTGAGTACCGCCTGCTTGGCCGCTTCGAGCGTCGCAGCCACCGTAAGGCTATTGCCACTCGTGATCGCAATATCAGCCTCGTGGGCAACCGTAATGCCAGCATCGCCCACCACACTCGTAAAAGCACCGAGGCCCATAATGCGCGCCCCGATCCGTTCGGCCATACGGGCAGCCACATTGAGCCGCTTATAAGTAAAGCGCTCATCATGGCGCATCATCTGGCGCGGCGTCGCCCCCAAACTGATCAGGTGGCCCTCAATGCGCTGGCCGGTAGCCACCGACACACCGCCGCGAATTGCCCCAAAGTAGAGCGGTGGAAACTGGGCCGCCACCGCCTCAACCAGACCATCGGGCAACTTGCGGGTCCAGGCAAACCACTTATGCTTGCGAATAAAAGCCGCGTTCAAAGGATGAATCACAAACGCATAGCGATTGATCCCCGCCTCGCCTGGTTGCAGCGCATGAATCTGCGGTGTCCAATTGAGTTGAGCCAAAAGATCGAGGTAAGTGTCCTCACTCAGTGGCGCAGTCGGATCGGGACGCAACGCCACCAGCAGCGCCTCAACCGCCGCCGCCGACCAGCGCCAACCCACACTCTTCGTGAAGAGCGCATCGTAGAGCGTAACCACCAGCGACGTACCGCGATGGCGCAGATCGGTGAGATCGTCGGGCAGAGCCGATTCAACCACCACGATCTTCCGTTTCAGGTTCAAAGGAGCCCAATCGCGGATCATCCGCATATCGCCAGCAAGCAGATCGGCCCAGCGGAAGGCGGGCGAGGCGGTCCCTCGGGTTTTGGGGTAGGGGCGCAGCAATTGGCCCACATGAAACTCACGCATGCGCTCCAGAGTTGGCCCGGCGAGGCTATCGAGCATCGGGCGACTGCCCACACCCGGCAGCCCCGGAACCCCAAAGTAGAGCATGGGGTCGGCATAGCGCACCGTGGCACTACGCCGTCCTAGTGCCTGCCCCAGCCCCTCATGGTTCAAGCCGGGCACCATCAGCACCCGTTTTTGGGCAAAAATCCCGGGCTGGGCACGGTCGGCCAGCGTGACCGCCCAGCGTTCCAGCATCGCACGGGCACCCGAACCATCCACCACAGGCGTCTGCTGAGCCGCCGCGACCAACTCTTGGCCAAGTGGATAGGCCCGCAGCGCATGGCCAAGCCGCAAGCGGGCGGGCAACCCCTCAAGGGCAATCGCATCCAGCATCCCGTCAGCAGCACGAATCAGCTCACGAGCCCGTGCCGGATCGCCAGCACACCCCACCCGGCGCACCTCAATCTGCTGATCGAGCAGCGTAACCGTCTGCGTGCCCGTGCCATCACCATTATGAACAATGAGAATACGCTTCACAATAACACCTTAGACAAGGCTTCGCCTCACGGCACCGAACAAAAAGAGTTTTTTTGGGCAGGCTTCGCCTCCCCCAACCTCTCACGTAAGGATAACTCGCGGTCACTGTAGCATGCGGGTTAGGGAATCGTTCGATAAGGTTTCTTTAACCTCGGTAGCAAGCTCTTAACCAAAGGTCATAAGGGGGCGTGCGGGAACATAGTTCCCGCGCATGCACCCAACAAAGAGCCCCAAGATAGCGTATAATCAACGCAATTCATCTGTCTGCCTACACGTTATGGAGCCCAGTCCCATGTATCGCCAGCATAGCTACTGTTCGTTTTGTGGTCACCCTTTTCTCGACGGTCAACGCTGGCCGCGGGTCTGTGCCAACTGTGGCAGTACCACCTACCGCAATCCCTTGCCGGTAGTACTCGTCCTCCAGCCGGTTGACGATGGGCTGTTGGTCATCCGCCGCGCCGCTGCGCCGCGCCAAGGCCAACTCTCGCTGCCGGGGGGCTTTATCGAACTCCAAGAACAGTGGCAACAGGCTGCTGCCCGCGAGTTACGCGAAGAGGCTGGTGTGACGGTTACGCCCGACCAGATGACCGATTTTGGAACCCGTAGCACCCCTGATGGCTACCTGCTCGTCTTTGGCCTGGGGCCACAGCTCCACGCCGCCGATCTGCCCCCCTTCCGCCCCAACCGCGAAGCGGCCACTCGCCTTGTTCTGACCGCACCAACTGAGTTGGCCTTCCCCCTACATACCGAGATGGTTCACCGCTTTTTTGCGCGCCGATCGTGAGGAACGGAGGAACGGAGGAACGGAGGAACGGCACCACACTGCCTATTTTCTATTTCCTAGTTTCCTATTTCCTAGACCCCCATGTCAAGCAGAGTCCACCAACAAGCCCTAAGCGAAGCGCTCGCAGAGCTTCCCAGGCCACCACGCCGACGACGGCGCTGGCGGCCCATCCGTGGCCTTGTGGAGTGGCTGCTGGTGTTGGGTACCCTCGTGGCCCTCGTGGCGCTAGTTGGAGTACTCAGCATTATGCTGGCAGAACGGGAATTGGCGCGGCGCATTTATCCTAATATTAGTGTGCGCGGCATCGCCGTCGGCGGCATGAGTCTCGATCAGGCTCAAGCCCAACTTGAACGGAACTATGGCGAGTTTCTGCGCCATCCGGTTGAGTTGCAGTATGGCGAGCAGCGCTGGTCTCCTTCTGCCGCAGAGCTTGGCTTGCGCCTCCAGGTGGATGCGGCCCTGCACGAAGCCTTTGCGCTCGGACGGGGCGATGAGCGGCTCACCAATCTGCGGCGAGCGATGGCCGTTTGGGAGCAGGGCTTTGATCTGCCCCTGCGCCTAGAGGTAGACCAGACGGTGATGCAGGGCTACCTGTTGCACATTGCGGCTGAGGTGGAGCAACCAACCCGCGCTGCCGATCTACGCCTTGAGGGGCCGGAGGTTCTGGTGCAGACGGAGGCATGGGGGACGCAGGTGTTGATTGATGAGACCCTCGCCGATCTAACGGCGGTGGTGCAACGCCTCGAACCACGCTCGTTGGCACTGCGTACCCGCACGCTAGAACCAAGTGTGCGCGATAGCGATATTGCCCCCGTAGCAGAAGAACTCCACCTCTTACTCAGTGGCCCGGTGACGCTCTACGGCGATACGGGTACCTGTGCGGCGCGTGGGTGCAGTTGGGAGTTGACGCCCGCCCAGATTGCCACATGGCTCACCCTGCGGCCCATCACAACCGCCGATGGGCGGCCCTCATTCCTCGTCAACCTTGATCCGGCGGGAATCCGCAGCGCCCTACAACCCATCGCCGCAGCCCTACGCGAAGAAGGCACACTCCCGCTGGTCGCCTGGAACGGCGGCAACCTACAGATCACCCAGCCGGGGCAGCCGGGCCGCGGGCTTGATGGCGACGAGGCGCTGGCCTCGGTGAGCGTAGCGATTCAGGGCAGCGAACGCAGCCTGCACCTGCCAATCAAACCCATTCCGCCGCCCGTCACCGAGCGCAACCTCGCAAGCCTGGGCATCAGCCAGCAGGTAGGCGTGGGCGTGAGTTCCTTTGCACGCTCGGAAGCCTACCGCATCACCAACATCCGCGCCGGAGCCCGCCGTATGCACGGCGTCCTCATTCCGCCGGGTGGCGAGTTCTCCTTCAACACCCAACTCGGCCCAGTAGATGCAGCCAACGGCTTTGTTGAAGGTTTAGCCATTGTAGACAACCGCACCCAACAAGAGTGGGGCGGCGGCCTTTGCCAAGTCTCAACAACGGTCTTTCGGGCGGCCTTCTTTGGCGGATTGCCCATTAGTGAGCGCCATGCCCACGCCTTCCGCATCCGCTGGTACGAAGAATTGGGCGAACCACCAGGGCTCGATGCGGCCATCTTCACCCCCTACAACGATGTGCGCTTCCGCAACGACACCGGCGCGTGGTTGCTCATGGAGAGTTATGTAGACCTCACCCGCCAACGGCTCAGCGTAGCACTCTATGGGCCACCAACCGGACGCACAGTGACCTACAGCCACCGCGTGCTTGCCAACACCCCCCCACCACGCGAGCCGGTCTATATAGACGACCCAACGAGGCCACGGGGCTACTTCCAGCGCAGCGACGTTGCGATTGCAGGCATTAGGGTAGAGGTCTACCGCACCATCAGCAACAATGGCCAAATTGTTGCCCAAGACACCTTCCCCACCGAGTTTAAGCCCTGGCCAACGATTTATGTGCGTGGAACGGGACGGTGATACCAATCACCCTTGAACATGCCGCATCATCAAGAACGCGAAAGCCCATTGGGACGCTATGTTCTACAATCTACAATCTACAATCTGCAACCTACAATCTGCAACCTACAATCTGCAACCTACATCACCTCAGCAAAGGCCAAGACAAGCAGTGCTGCTGAAGTTGCGCCGGGGTCTTGGTGGCCACGGGCATGTTCGCCCACATAGACAGCACGTCCACGGCGAGCTACCAGGGGCATCGTTGCAGCAGCCCCCGCTTGGGCCGCTGCCGCTGCGCTATGTAACGCAGCACTGAGCGTACGCCCACGCATAAGAGCTGTATCGAGCGTCGTCACTGCTGGATTCAGCGCATCGAGCATGGTCTTATCTCCCGCCTTGGCACTCCCAAGCGTGCTAATACCATCGCGGAAGGCACGCATCAGCGTCAAAACATCGGCTGCCTGCAAGCTCTGGTGGCCCGCCACTGCCTGTGCGGCTGAACAGAAGGCAGCGGCATAGAGTGAACCACTCGCCCCACCCACGTTGGCAATCAGGCGAATCCCCGCCTCATGCAGCACCTTATCTGCCGACATCTCTGTGTCATGCGTAAGCGTTCCAACAATTGCCACAAAGCCCCGATCAAGGTTGAGGCCATGGTCGCCATCTCCCAGGGTGCAATCGAGTTCAGTCAACAATTCACGATGTTCATGGATGAGCGCAGCGGCATGGCGTAGCCAATTACGAAGCATTGCAGTGGTTGTGATCATAGCCCATCCAACACGATATGCTGGTACATTTTATACTTCATCGGTTCGCGCAGAACGGCACAACCGGAGTCTGCGGGGTTGCAGACACACACACGCCTCTCCTGTTATGCCCCTATGGTCTAGCTATCCCCCATTATACACACGGGAGGCACAACGTAATGATTCCACGCAGGAGAGATCCAGAGGTTTTCACCGCAGGAGAGATCCAGAGGTTTTCACCACAGAGACACAGAGAACACAGAGATGTTTGTGGCAAGGCAATCACCGTGGCTACCGCACCCTGTTCAACTGTTCAACTGTTCAACTGTTCCTCCGTTCAACTGTTCCTCTGTTCCTCTAGTATGGTACACTACGCACCAGAATTGCCACCCGGAGAGTAGCAGTGGAAATTGTCCGCGCCCTTACACCAGATAGTCTTGCCCGCCCTGCGGTGCTAACGATGGGCAAATTTGATGGACTTCACCTTGGCCATCAGCGCCTGATCACAACAACGATAGAACGGGCCGCCGCCCTTGGCTTGATCAGCGCCGTACTCACATGGGAGCCCCATCCCTATGCGGTGCTGCGCCCCGACCAACCGCTTCGTCTGCTCACGAGCCTTGCTGAGAAGATTGACCTCATTGCAGGCTATAATCCCAACCGCCTGATTATTGCCCCCTTCACGCGTGAAACAATGGCGACCAGCGCCAGTAGCTATATGGCTCAGATTATGGCCGCGCAGCCACTACGCGAACTCTGGGTTGGCGAAGGTTTTGCGATGGGCCGCGCGCGAGCGGGTGATGTGGCCAATCTGATGCTGATTGGCATGGAATTTGGCTTTGCTGTGGGGACAGTCAGCAAGGTGATCGCTGCCGACCAACCTGTCAGTTCTTCGCGCATCCGCGACCTCCTCGCCCACGGTGCCGTAGGCGAGGTCATGACGCTGCTGGGCCGCCCCTTCAGCCTGTGCGGGCGCGTGATCAAAGGCGACCAGCGCGGGCGCACGATTGGCTTCCCCACGGCGAATCTTGCGCTCCCCCCAGAGCAGATCTTGCCTGCCGATGGGGTCTATGCCTGCCATGCCATCCTAGACGGCACCGACATTCCCGCCGTCACCAACATCGGGGTGCGCCCCACCTTTGATGGCCTGCGTCGCACAGTTGAAGCCTACCTGCTCAATTGGAGTGGTGACCTCTATGGTCAAACCCTACGCCTTGAATTTCATGCCCACCTGCGCGGCGAACAAAAATTCCCCAACATTGAGGCTCTCGTCAAGCAGATCAAGCAGGATGTAAGCCACGCGCAGATGCTCTTGTAGAGCCGCCCCGCTGGGGCAAAGCGAAGCCGCCCCGCTGGGGCGGCTCTACCTGCTGGCATGTAGCCCGAAACCTTACCCTTAGAGGCTGTCTGAAAAGTCTATGGTTTGGCGTTGGAGTGCCGGCTTCAGTCGGCTAAAGCCGGCACTCCAGCGTGTGCCCCCGGCTTTTCAGACAGCTTCTTATACCAAGTTCGGCAATCTACAATCTACACTACAATCTACAATCTACAATCTACAATCAAAAATGGCATCATGGCGTTGCCAGCGTTGGCGTTGGCGTGGTATCTGGATTTGCACTTGCAGGCGCAGGCGTGGGCAACAAGGAGGGAATGATCAGGCTTTGACCAGGCTGGAGATCATTTGGATCGGTCAAACCATTGGCGGCCACCAACTCTTCCACAGTGGTCGCAAAATGCGCTGCTAAATCACTGAGCGTATCGCCCGGTTGCACGGTGTAGAGTGCCGCAGCCGTCGGGCTCGGCAATACGACTGAAGAGAGGGCGGTCGCGGTCGCATCAATATCGAGCGGCGGGGCAGGGGTGATGTCAAGAACCGCAGGTAGTGTTGGTAACATGATCTGGGGCGGTTCAGGAATGCATGCGACCAAGGCGATAAGGGCTAGTGATGCAATCAATAAGCGCGTAGCGACATACACAGTGATCATTCCTCAGTATATAGCTCTGTGACACACAGCACAATCAATCTCTAAATTCTACGCAGCCTTTAGCGCTCTGTCAAGCCCTTTGTCTGCGGCAACCCTCAATTCAATCCGAATGGCTGCATCTACCCCGCGCCCCCGCAGTGGGGCGTAGCTTGATGCGTAGCGGCGGCAGATATGCTTTGCAAACGCATATGCAACAGTGCCAGCGTATCGTCATAGCAGGGGCGCAAACGACTCACGAGGTGTTCAATTTCAACAGGCTCCTCGCTCTGTTCGATGGCGTAACACAACGCGGCGAGAGCCTGAGCGCCAATCTGGAGGCAACCTCCGCGTAAGCGGTGAACGTTACGGCGCAGTTGGGCATAATCGTGATCGGCCATAAGCTGTTCGATGTTGATAATCTGTGGTAAAATATCTTGTACAAAAAGATCAACAATCGTAGCAAAGATCGTTGTCTGTTGCTGCCCAATGCCCCTCAGCAGCGCATCAAAGCGTTTCCAGTCAATCAATGGTTTGGTTTCAGCAGGAACGTCTTCATCCGCGACCGCGACGCTTGCAAGGCTGACCAGCGCCTGCTGGAGCTCCTGTGGTTGCACCGGCTTGGTCAGAAAGCCATTCATTCCAACTTGGAAGGCTTGTTCACGGACACTATCCAGGATGTTGGCTGTCAGCGCGATGATCTTGGGTTGACGAATGGTACTGCCAAGGCTACGGATCTGGGTGGTAGCGGTGATGCCATCGAGTTCAGGCATCTGCAGATCCATCAAGATGACATCGTAGGTTGTCTGCTGTACGGCAGCAACAGCGGCATGACCATCGCTCACCACGTAGGGACGGTGACCATACCTTTCGAGCATGCGCCGAATAAGTTCTTGGTTGACAAGGTTATCTTCAGCAATGAGTACATGGAGCGAAGGCAGTGTTTGGGGTGCAGGCAGGGGCGGCGAGGCGGGCATGTTGGGGGCCTGTACACACGGCAAGGGCAGGAACAGGGTGAAGGTCGAACCCTCATGCAACCGACTGGTCAATTCAATGCGCCCACCCATGCGCGTAACTAGTTGCTGGCAGATCGACAAGCCAAGCCCGGTACCACCATAGCGCCGTGACGTACTACTATCAGCTTGGACAAAAGGTTCAAAGATGAGGTGCTGCTGTTCGGCAGCAATCCCAATGCCGGTATCTTGCACCTGGATACGCATCATGGCATGTGCCGCAGTGCCACTTTCCAGCCCAGCGTGCAGCGTTACCCCCCCCTGGTTGGTAAATTTTACCGCATTGCTTAACAGATTGAGCAAAATCTGGCGTAGACGTGGTTCATCGCCTTGCACATAACGGGGCAACTGCGGATCAATACTCCTTGTCAGCCTAAGCCCCTTCTTTTGGGCATCGTAGGCTACCAGATCGACCGCCGTCGTAAGGCATTGGTGCAGATCAAAGGGAGCATTATTCAACTCTAGGTAGCCCGCCTCGATGCGCGAGGCATCAAGAATATCATTGATAATCGTCAAGAGCGCTTGGCCAGCCGTACTAATGGTATCGGTCAAGGCTTGTTGGTCCTCGTTCAGATTGGTGTCTTGCAATAGATCCGCCATGCCAATGATCGCATTGAGCGGGGTACGCAACTCGTGGCTCATGGTGGCCAGAAAGGCCGACTTGGCCCGTGTGGCCGCCTCAGCGTCATCGCGGGCGCGGGCCAACTCTTGCACGGCCAATTGCTGCACGGTTACATCAAAGGCTACCCCATCACAGAGAATCGAGCCATCGCTGAGATAACGTGGGCGCGAACTGATATAGAGCCAACGTTCACTGCCATCGCGCAGGATATGGTGCAATACTTCGGAAAAGAGGCCCATCTCGTGCAGCGCACGCTGCTCGGCAGTAACGAAGCGCTCCCAATCTTCGGGGGCAATCAAGCTATGGATCACGCTCGGATCAGCGAAGACCTCTTCAGGACTAATCCCCAGCAACGCCTGCACCCCGCCACTCAGGAAGATAAACTGGGGGCGACCATCATGATCAAAGTGGTACTGGTAGATAAAGCCATTGGGCAAATTATCGCTCAAGGCACGCAGTTGAATCTCGCGCGCCCTCAGTGCATTGGCTGTCTCCCATTGATAAACAAAAGCACCAATCATCTCCATGGCGGTACGCAAGAAGCGGATGTTTGACTCGTTCCATGAACCTGCTTCGTTGTGGCTATAGCTCGCCGCCATATGACCGCGCCAAAGGCTATTGACATAGAAACCAAGCACTAGAAAGTCTTTGATGTAGGGGGCAAGATTCTTGACAACAGGACTATCGGCGGGAAAGATATCTTCAATTCGTCCGTGCAGCGCTTCGCCAGCGATCATGGCCACTTTAACATGATCGGGGATAGCATCAAATTTATGGACAACTTTTGGAGTCAAAGAAGCCTCTGGTGTTTGTACAAAAACCGTAGCTTCTGGCAGTTGCACCAGACCATCAAGGGACAGATAGAGGCGCAAGGCGATACGCATGCAATCAAGCGCATCACGCAGGGTTGCAAGCGCCCGCTCAACCACGGGCTCCCATTTAGGGGCGTTCGTGCCTTCAATCAGCAGAATGCGGGAGCATTGCGCCAAGGCTTCGGCATAGCGCAGTTGTTGCGCTAAGGCTACTTCGGTTGAATGAGGTGTGGTAGAATCGTTCATAGAGCCGATGGGAGTAGGTTGTAGGTTATTAGGTAGGCAGGTTGCCTTCTTCATTGTACGACGTATTTGCCCTTTGTGGAAAGGCATGCTATGAGCAATCGCTGGTTGCTAACAAGTTGTCTCTTACTCTTGGTAGGCTTGTTTGCCAGTACACAGGTGCAGAGTCGCGGTCAGTATCGCCTCTTTTTACCGCTTGTACACACACCAGCAGCAGCGGAGAACGAGCTACGGAGTGGCAATGCCACCTACTACGATGCAACCGGCGATGGCAACTGCATGTTTGGCCCCTCGCCCCATGACCTGATGGTTGCCGCCATTAGCCACGAGGACTATGGCTTCGGCAATCCAGCACGCGGGCCAGCGGCTGTCTACTGCGGGGCCTATGTGGAGGTCTTTGGTGAACAGGGCAGCGTTGTGGTGCGGATTGTAGACAAGTGTCCCGACGCGATCTGTAGCAGCGGGCATCTCGATCTGAGTCGTCAAGCCTTTGCGCGCATTGCGCCCATGGAGCGCGGCTTTGTGCCGATTACGTGGCGCGTGGTGAGCCCAGAACTGAACCGACCAATTAGCTACCATATGAAACCGGGCAGTAACCAGTGGTGGACGGCGATCCAGGTGCGCCACCATCGCAACCCGATCACCAGCATGGAGTACCGCGACCGCTCAGGTCAGTGGCGACCAATGGTACGCCAAGACTACAACTATTTCGTAGCCGAACAGATGGGGCCAGGGCCCTATACGCTACGGGTTACAGATTGGTACGGAAATGTGTTGATCGATCACGGGATTCCGTTGATCGAGAACCGTGAGACCGCAGGCCAAGCGCAGTTTCCACGAGGGCCATGACACCCATACGCATTACGTTAAGTTTGGGGAAGCCCCAAAACCCGCTGGTAGTAGGCGCTTTAGCGCCGTCTAAGAGGCTTCTATAAACTGGTGTTGGAGTGCCGGCTTTAGCCGGCTAAAGCCGGCACTCCAGCGTGTGCCCACTAGCTTTTCAGACAGCATCACAGCGCATGCTCCGAAACAATCACCCCATCAGCATCGGCATAGAGGAAAAAACCGGGCGTAAGGGTCAGGCCAGCGAAGTGGAGCGTACCGCCACGCACGCCATCACCGCGCTTGATGCTGCGGCGCGGATGCACCGCAAGCGCCAATACCCCCAACGGCATCTGGGCCAGTGCGGCGCTATCGCGCACACACCCATGCACTACTACCCCCACCCAGCCATTGGCGAGCGCCAGTTCAGCCAACTGATCACCAAGTAGGGCGCAGCGCAACGAACCACCACCATCTACCACCAGTACGCGCCCTTCACCCTGCTCCTCAAGAGTTTTTCGCACCAACGCATTATCTTCAAAGACCTTGAGCGTCTCGATGGGGCCTCCAAACACCCGCAAACCACCAATATGGTGAAGCAACGGCTCGCCTACTTGTACCTCGGGGTGGGCATCGGACAGATCGGTCGTCTTGAAATCCATAGCTACTCCTTCCCTAAAAGACAATCGCTTGCAGCGCCGCTTGCAATGGCGCTTCCACCTGAGCCTGAATATGCCTATTCGCATACCCAATCCAACCCACATCAGCCTCAATGCCCAAGGGGGCATCTAGTTGAGCGCCATGGGCATCGGTCAAGATCACGCCCGCTTGTTGGGCAATCAGGGCAGTACAGAGATCATAAGGGTGGCAGCAAATTCCAAGCGCCTCACCGCGTGCTGCGAGATAGGGTTCAAGCAACGGGCGCAGATCGGCCACAAAGCGGTCGTGACCAGCAATTAGTTCATAGAGTTGGCCCCCACTACAGATATACTGATCTTCAAAGCAGTGGGCCTTGCCACGTTGAGGCGGGCCCAAGATTGCCCGCACAAGCGCCTCATCTACGGCTGCAAGTGGCTCGCGCACTCCGGGAAAGAAACGGCTAACGGTCGCAAACCCATGGGCAATACTGGTTGCCCGTGAAGGCCGCAACGTAATCGGCCAGCGTTCGCCCGTCAGCCGATTGAGCCGTTCGGCATGCAGTGGCCCGCCTTTGGTGGCCCAGAGTACATCAGCGAGGTGCTGTTTCACCAGCGGAATTTCTGTCTGCGCAGCAAGCACAATATCTTGCAGGCGTGTATTGGGGCCGCAATTGGGCGCAACGCCAGTCAAGACCCACGCGGGCCGCTTCTGATACATTAGGCCACGGGTGCCATCAATCGGATCAACCAGCACACGGATCAGCGCAGCCTCGGGGTCAAGCCCGTGGGGCAGCGTCACCCCCTGCGGCGGTAACCCCTCAGCCAAGAGGATAAGAGGCCACATGGGCGCTACCCGCTCGGCAAAGAAGGTCACGAGCAGCTCCTCACTGACCCGATCCACGGCATAGATCGTATCACCCGCCGCGTCATCTTCGGCTACGCCAGCCAAATCCTCGAGCGCGTGGGCGGCACACGCGCTCAACACCGCATCGCGGATCTGCGCTTGCAACTCAAGGATGAGCGTGAGTAATTGGTCGGTGTGAGGGATCATGTTCAATGTTCGGCAATCTACAATCTACAATCGTAAATGGTATTACGCAATAATCATCCGCACCCCATGGCTCAAACCCGGATTGAGGACACGCGGAATCGCCGCGAGTCGGTCGCGGCGGAACGCAAGAGCGGCTGGCCCTTGGCCGCGGAATTCGAGATGATCGAGTACCGTAGCACTTTCGACAAGCTCGGGCTCGGTGGACTGCACCACAACATAGCCCGGCCCCAACTTAAAGAGGCGGCGTCCCGGTTCAATCAGAGGACTACGGCCAATCAGTGCCGCATAGCGCGCTGCACTCACCTCCAGATCGCGCACTGCCACCGTGATGCGAAAAATACCCACCGCACCATTGGGATGCTGATGGGCTAGACCATCGGGGACACGCAGGGCACGCGGCGTCACATCGCCACAGAGAAAGGGCAACTCAGCCGCACGCCCATAGGCGGTTTGCCAGGTAATCTGCACCCCATCGTGGCGCATACGCCCGCCCTCAAACGGGCCAACAAGATGCAGGCCACGGGCCTTCGCCGCCGCAACATCAACGGCAATCGCCTGGGGCAAGAGCGCAAAATCAATCAAACCTTCACCCGCAGCAACATGGGGCCACCAGCGATGACCCTGCGCCTCACGGCGAAAGGCCAACAGTTCCAGATAGGTACCATCAGCAAAACTAATGAGCGCATTATGAGTCGCACCATCAGTATGCTCGCCGCCTGGCACCACCCGAAAACCGAGTGCCTCATAATCATGGATGGCCTCGGCCAGATCGGTCACCAAAATCACCACATGGTCAATCGCCTGGATCATGGCTCCTATTATACCATTTACGATTGTAGATTGCAGATTGCAGATTGCCGAACATGGCGTCCCAATGGGCTTTCGCGTTCTTGCTAATGCGGCATGTTCAAGGGTAATCGGTATTATACGCGATGAGGCCGCTTACGTTTAGCCTCCGGCGGGGGTTTGGGGCGTAGCCCCAAAGCGGGTTGTAGGGCGGCAGCCCTAATCTACAATCTACAATCTACAATCTGAAATGGTATAATACCAAACACCTTTGCAGTAGCCACATAATCAATAATGTCAAAGCGTACATGAAAGGTTTCGCAATGAGCGATGAGACATTTCGGGCCCTCGTGGTCGAGGAGAGCGCAGCGGGGCGCAGTGTGGAGTTGCGCGACCTAAGTAAAGATAGCCTTCCTCCGGGTGAGGTGCTGGTGCGGGTGGCCTATTCGACACTCAACTACAAGGATGGCTTGGCCGTGACGGGCAAGGGCAAAATCCTGCGGATGAACCCAATGGCCCCTGGGATTGATTTTGCGGGTACGGTGGTCGAATCGGCTTCGCCCGACTATCGTCCCGGCGATGAGGTCATTCTCACTGGCTGGGGCGTTGGCGAGCGCTACTGGGGGGGCTTCAGCCAACTCAACCGGCTCAAGGCCGAATGGTTGGTACCCTTACCCTCGGGGCTGAGCTTCCAGCGCGCTATGGCCATTGGCACTGCCGGGCTCACCGCAATGCTCTGTGTGATCGCGCTTGAACGTCATGGTTTACCCCCAAGCAACCGTGAGGTCGTCGTTACTGGTGCTGCCGGTGGAGTTGGCAGTGTAGCAGTCGCCCTCTTGGCCAAAGCGGGCTACCGGGTTGTAGCCTCCACTGGGCGACCCGACGAGGCGGACTACTTGCAGAGCCTCGGTGCGAGCGAAGTGATTGACCGCGCAACCTTTAGCGCACCAGGCAAGCCGTTGGAGAAGGAGCGCTGGGCTGGCGCAGTAGACACGGTTGGGGGGGCCACACTAGGCGGCATCTTCCGCTCAATGGCCTACGACGGCGTCGTTGCGGCCTGCGGCAACGCTGGCGGGATCGAGTTTACCACATCGGTCTTCCCCTTCATCCTGCGTGGCGTGCGCCTGATCGGGGTTGAATCGGTACTCGTGCCCCTTGCCGAGCGCAAGGTTGCCTGGGAGCGCCTGAGCCGTGAGCTTGATCCGGCCCTGCTCGACCACATGACCCAAGTGATTCCCTTGGCCGAAGTGCCCAACTACAGCGAAACGATCACCAAGGGGCGGGTGCGCGGGCGCATTGTGGTAGACGTAAATAGGTAGGGGACAGGTAGGGTGCGCGAGGGAACCAGGTTCCCTCGCATCCTCCCACCGTCGAGAGGCGAAACAGCCCAAGGGCCGTGTAGCAAACGCTACACGGCCCTTGGGCTACATCTTAACAAATGAAATGTGGTTATGTGCATCAGCCTAGCAATATGGGATTGCTCCCTAGAAAGGAGGTGATCCATCCGCACCTTCCGGTACGGATACCTTGTTACGACTTCGTCCCAGTC
>NZ_NQWI01000240.1 GCF_002532535.1 Candidatus Viridilinea mediisalina | reverse complement strand
CCATAGGTAGTGCCGACTTTAGTCGGCTCCCATCGCTGCCAAAGACCTCAGCCGACTAAAGTCGGCACTACGATGCCCGCTCATGTACTATTCAGCATAACAGGCCGCTGGGATACTTAGAAATTTCTGCTTCCCTTACCTCATTTCCTCTCTCCCCCATGATCGGTCTCTTCGATTCTGGCCTCGGCGGTCTCTCGGTGGTGCGTGCGCTACGGGCAGTCTTGCCGCAGCACGATCTGCTCTATGTCGCCGATACGGCCTATTGCCCCTATGGGCCCCTGCCGCAGGCTGAGATCCAAGCCCGTGCGAATTTGGCTACCCGTTGGCTGATCGAGCAGGGGGCGCAACTGGTGGTGGTCGCCTGCAATACGGCCACCGCTGCCGCCGCCGATCGGTTGCGCGTCCAGTTTCGGCTGCCGCTTGTTGCGATGGAGCCAGGGGTGAAGCCTGCGGTAGCGGCTACGCGCAGCGGGCGCGTCGCAGTCTTGGCGACCCAGAGTACCTTGCGTGCTGAACGCTTCGCTGGCTTAGTCCAACGTTTTGCCAATGGCATCCATGTGCAAACGGTTCCTTGCCCCCATTTTGTGCAACTGGTTGAGGCGGGTGAGCTGCATGGCTCCTATGCTGCGGCGGTTGTGCATGAGCAGATTGCGCCCCTGGTTGCCGCTGGCGTGGATACCCTCGTGCTTGGTTGCACCCACTTTCCCCCGCTGCGGCCCCTGATTGCGGCGGCGGCACCCGCTGCTACCATTATTGACACTGGCCCCGCCGTGGCCGCCCAGACCGCCCGCCTCGCCCTGGCCCACGCGATTGCAGCGGGCCAGGGCCAACTCCGTTGCGTTACGAGCGGCGACCCCACCGCCGTCGCGCCTGCGCTCGCCCGCGTCTGGGGTGCGGCCCAAGCGGTTGAAGGTATCCAGCTATGAGCTATTTTCCGACCTACCAAGCGGCCCTCGATTATCTCTATCGTTTTGTTGATCCGACCCGCAAGCCAGCGGCGACCCATGATGCAGCAGCGAACAATCTGCGGCGTATGGCGGCCTTGCTTGAGGCGGCAGGTCAGCCCCAGGCGGGCTTGCGCTGTGTGGTGGTGGCGGGAACCAAGGGCAAGGGGAGTACCGCTGCGCTGATTGAGTCCTTGGCGCGGGCTGCTGGTCTGCGGGTGGGTCTCTTTACTTCGCCCCACCTGAGCTCTTACCGCGAGCGCATTCAGGTTGATCGCTGCCTGATTACTCAGGCAGAGCTTATGGCCCAGTTGGCCGCATTGTGCCCGCTGCTGGATGGGTTTGACCCTACGCCCTATGGGCGGCCCACCACCTTCGATCTGGGCCTGCTGATGGCGCTCCAGCACTTTGCAGCCTGCCGCGTAGATGTGGCTGTCTTGGAGATTGGTTTAGGCGGGCGCTTCGATGCGGTCAATGTCATCACGCCCTTGGTTGCCGCCATTAGCTCGATTAGCTACGATCACCGTGCGGTGCTGGGGGCCAGCCTCGCCGAGATTGCCTGGAACAAAGCGGGCATCATCAAGCCGGGGGTGCCGGTTGTGACGGTGCCGCAGGCGGCGGAGGCTCTGCCCCTGATCGAGGCCGAAGCGCAGCGCATGGGAGCACCGCTCTGGCATGCCACACCGCAAGGCTTATGCAGTGCGCATGGTGAAACCAGCGCCTACCCGGTGGTGCCGCAATCGGCACTGCGCGGTGCTGTTCAGCAAGAGAATGCGCGGCTGGCGTTGGGGGTGGCGCTGCTGCTGCGTCGTGCTGGTTTGGCCCTGCCCAATGCCGCCCTCGCCGAAGGACTGGCTAACGTCACCTGGCCTGCTCGCTTTGAACTGGTGGCTGGTACGCCCCCGATCTTGATTGACGGCGCTCACAATGGCGATTCAGCCGCAAAACTCTTGGCCGACCTGCGGAGCGAAATCGCCTACGAGCGCATGATTCTGCTCTTGGGCACCTCGCGTGATAAAGATATCGCCGCCATAGCCGCCGCGCTCGTCCCCGCCGCCGCCGGGCTCGTACTCACCCGTTCGCTCCATCCGCGCGCCATGGATCTCGACCGCATCGCAGCCGTAGTTAGCCCCCTGCTCAACGGGCCCCTCGTCATGAACCCCGATGTCGCAACCGCGCTCGCCACCGCCCAAGGCATGGCTGGCCCCCGCGACCTCATCGTCGTCACGGGTTCGCTCTTCGTCGCCGCCGCCGCCCGTGAAGCGCTTGGTTTGGCTGTGGCTGAGTAGGGAAGGGTACAGAACAGAGAACAGAGAACAGAGAACAGAGAACAGAGAACAGAGAACAGAGAACAGAGAACAAAGGCGCATTTCAGAAACCTTCCATACCAAAACTTGCCGAGATCGCCTAGCCCGGCTATAGTGGGGGCGGTAATTCGTGTAACATGGTTACAAAGCTTAGGGATGGTTTCAGGACACTTTACCGTTTGGCCTCCGACGGAGTGCCGACTTATGGTGTTCCAGAAATTAATCCGGTGTCGCGGCACGGGCTAGACCTGATAGATATGCCAGATTT
>NZ_NQWI01000239.1 GCF_002532535.1 Candidatus Viridilinea mediisalina | reverse complement strand
GCGTCCTCGCGTCCTCGCGTCCTCGCGTCCTCGCGTCCTCACGTCCTCGCGTCCTCGCGTCCTCGCGTCCTCGCGTCTTCCGAAACCGGCCCCAAACAAAAAAACAGGCGTTGCGTGTTGGCGCAACGCCTGTTTACCATTTGGCGACCCCGGTGCGACTCGAACGCACGGCCTTTTCCTCCGCAGGGAAACGCTCTAATCCACTGAGCTACGGGGTCATACTTACCTGACCAGCCAGAGTATACCATGGCCATGGCCAGATTGCAAATCGCTAAGCGTGCTAAAATGGCTCCGGGGGCCGGATCCGCCAGAGCATCGGGCCCAGCCAGAGCCACGCGGTATTGGCGAGGGTGAAACTGGCCATAACCAAAACCCCCAGCCGGGCCCAGTGCCCCCGCTGCCAGAGGTGGTCTACCGCGAGGGCCGCAGTGATGGCTACGACCCAGGCGATGGACATGAGCCAACGGGGGTTGTTCGAGACACCGGAGACAAAGGGGAAGATGGCAAAGAAGCTGGCGACTACTAAGCCACTGGCCATGAGCCAGAGCAGCGTTCGTTGTGGCCCTAAGCCCGTTTCGTTGCGCACCTGGCGCACCAGCAAGCTCAAACCGAGCGGCAAGAGCAGCAGCGGAAAGAGACCGTAGTGGGTCACAAAGCCCGCCCGCCACGTCACATGCAACACCTCTAGGCGATCAATCGGATCGCGGTTGGTGACAGCGGTGAGGCCACCTGTGCGTGCTGCGTTGAACTGTTCAAGGAACATGGGCAGGTAGGCGCTGTAGAAGAAGATCGCCACAAAGCCTCCCGCCAGCAACCCTGCGATTGTGAGCGGCCAGCGTACCCGTTGCGCCCATGCAACATCCCGCCACCCTGCGAACCAGACGGCGCTGGCCAAGATGAGGCCAAACAGCGTGGTGTTGATCAAAAAGCCAAAGTGACCCAAAAAGACCAGGCTAAACAATACCGCCACCCCAAGTGTCCACCAACGGCGTCGAGCCTGATCTTCGCTCTGCCAGGCCGCAAAGGCCCAGAGCAAGCCTGCCATAAGCAGCAGATGCAGAAACTGCGTGAAAATGTGGGTACTAAATGACCACCATGTGGTCATGAAGGTAGCCGCCGTGAAGACATAGATCGCCCCAGCCAGCAGCGCGACCCGTTGGCCCAGGGCACGCACCGCAAGGCTATAGACCAGCACGACGCTACAGGCATCAATCAGGGCCGCAGCGAACTGCAACAGTGTGGGAATCGTTAAACCCAGCAGGGTTAGTGGTGCAACCAAGGTATAGGGGCCGGGCGGGTAGGGGAAGGGTACGCCGCGATTGAGCGAGCGTAGGTAGATTAGGCCAAAGCTCGTCTCCAAAAAGCGGTTGGTGTGAAAGCCAATATCACCAGGCATGCTCTCGGGGTAGAGGCGGCCACCATAGCGCAGCCCAAAGCTCACCACAATGATCAGGCAGAGCCATGCGAGCGTATGTGCATGCAGCGGAACGCCAATGCGCCGCATAAGCGCTGGCAGGCCCAGCCGTACCACAATCGCAAGGATATAGGCCAAACTGGTGGCCAGCACTACCGCTTGGCTGCCAAAGGCCCAACGTGGCGGGTTGATCAATGCGGCCAGGATGGCTAACGCCACCAACAAGGCCAATGCCAGTACAGCAGGCCGTTCGAGCGCCCCAAGCGCATGGCGTAGCGCCAACCAACTGAAGAGCGCCCCGAAAAGCCATGCTATTACCGCACTCCAGTGGGGTGCCGTACCCAAATTTGCGGGCGCATGCAACGCCACCGCACCCAACGGCACCCCCAGCAGACGCGGATCACCGGGTGGGGCAAAAATGCCGCTCCGCAGACTCAAATCCAGCGCACCATCGTCCAACAGCGCAGGCGGCACCAATACGCTCACGCGACGCGCCTCCATGCGTACTGGCACCTCAACCAAAAGGTGATCATGCACCGACAGCGTGAAACTCTGGGGACCCATGGCCATCACCGCTGGCGCTGAAGGCATAAAATCAAGCGTCACAATCAGATTGCGTCGTCCCACGCCTGGGAGCAGCACATGCGATGCACGGGTAGTCCAACGGAAGGTAGCGCCATCTTCACTCAGTTCAGCACCATTGAAATCACGTAGATAGGGCAGATCGCTACGGTAGCCCTCATTGCGCCCTACGCCAATCGTATAGTTCAGGGGCAACTGTGGTGCCAGTACAAAGCCCCCCAGCAAAAGTACCAACGCCACCCAAAGGGCTGGATGACGCAACCCCATCGCTTCAGTTCGCAGCCAGGCTCCAACAGCCGCTGGCCATTTCTGTACACTCATAGAGTCTGTTGAACGGTCTGCATGAGGTCTTTGCATACTAATAGGATTCCGGCTAAGAGAAGCGGATGTTGTTGATTGCCCCATTGCTTTGTCACTCTGAAGGATGGTTTCAGAAACGCGCTTTCCGCTTTACAGTCGTAGTGCCGACTTATGGTCTTCCAGAAATTAATCCGGTGTCGCGGCACGGACTAGACCTGATAGATATGCCAGA
>NZ_NQWI01000046.1 GCF_002532535.1 Candidatus Viridilinea mediisalina | reverse complement strand
GAACAGGGGAACAGGGGAACAGGGGAACAGGGGAACAGGGGAACAGGGGAACAGGGGAACAGGGGAACAGGGGAACAGGGGAACGGGAAAAATGTGTGAGTACGAAAAAGCCTTGGGCTCTTGGGGGGCGTCGCGGTGGCTCGGTGGCTGAGCCTGCCGAAGCCAGCCTGTCGAAGCCACCGCGACGTTGGCTTCGACAGGCTCAGCCAACGTCGCGGCCCATGGCTTTTTCGCGTCAACAAAAAACACCCCCTTACTCATGTACCGCTCGAAGAGCCCAAAAGTGACGGTTTTGCTTCAATTCTGCTATACTTGTGGCTAGTCCTTGACTCATCAAATATAGCTTGAGCAAATATATGCACACAATCAACCACAGAGGCAATGCTGCTGCCAACCGCGTCATTCGGGGGCGCGTCTTTTGGTTGGCTCTGCCTGCCGTGGGCGAGCAACTCCTTAATACGCTGGTGGGGCTGGTGGATATCTACCTTGTCGGTAATCTGAGTAGTGCGGCGAGTGCCCAATTGGGCTATGGCAGCGCGACGGCGCTTACGGCAACGGGATTAGGCAACCAGTTCACATGGCTAATGATGGTTCTTTTTATGGCCACCGGGGTGGGGGCGGCGGCCCTCGTGGCGCGGTCGGTCGGGGCCCGCGATCCGGCCAGTTTGCAGCGTATTCTGCGCCAGACTTTTGTGCTGGCGACGCTGGTGGGGCTGATCACGACACTGCTGGGCTTCTTTTTGGCCCCGAGCTTCTTGGCGCTCATTGCTGCCCCCTTGGAGGCGCGTCCGATTGGGGTGAGCTACATTCAGATCAATGCGATGGCCTTCCTGCCTGCGGTCTTTCTGCTCGTTGGTACCGCCTGTATGCGTGCGGCGGGCGACACGCGCACGCCACTCATGCTGATGTTGGGGGTCAACCTGATCAACATCATCACCTCATGGCTCTTGGTCAATGGCGAGTTGGGCCTGCCAACGTTGGGCGTAGACGGGGCCGCCCTCGGTTCGGCCTTAGCCCGCACGGTTGGCGGCATCGTCATGGTGGGCCTCTTGCTACGCGGCCATGGCGTGCTCAAACTCATTCCCAGCCTGCAACCGGATGGCACGATGCTGGCCCGGCTAATCAAGATTGGCCTGCCGACCGCCGGGGAGCAATTTGCCTTCCATGCGGCCTTGTTGATCTTTGTGCGCTTCGTGACAGGCTTGGGCACAACGGTCTTTGCGGCCCATAATGTCACGATCTACATCGAGTCGCTCTCATTCCTGCCGGGTATGGGCTACGCAGCGGCCACCGGGGCGCTCGTGGGTCAGGCGTTGGGCGCAGGCAAACCGCACCAAGCCGAGCGTTACACCTACGAGGCGCTCTGGCAGGGCGGGTTGATGATGTCGCTCTTAGGAGCGCTGATGTTTCTCATACCGGGGCCAATTGTGGCCATTTTCAGCAACGATCCCGGCGTAGTTGCCGCAGCTACACCCATATTGCGGGCGGCGGGCTTGATGCAACCGGCCCTCGCGGTCAGCTTTATCATCTTGGGGGCGTTGCGCGGCGCCGGTGATACGCGCTGGCCACTCATGAGCCGCATTCTCACGACGTGGGTAATGCGTTTACCCTTAACCTTCCTGCTGGTTGGGGTGCTTGACCTGGGCCTCGCAGGGATTTGGCTGGCCATGGCAACCGACTTCACCCTTCAGGCAATCATGGCGCTCTGGCGCTTTGCTGCGGGCCATTGGAAGCGCATTGAGGTGTGAGGGAGCATGCGAGGGAACCAGGTTCCCTCGCACACCCAAATATGAAAAGACCAAGGCCACAGTATGGGAGGGGGGAGCTCCACTGTGGCCTTGGGGAAAGGTCGCCCGCGTTGGGGGGGGGGGTACGCGGGCGACCTACTGGTATAGCGTTGAGCCAGGGAAGCACCAAACGCTACACTCTGTAGTCTAAAAGCTTTTCACGTTGGCACGCAATATGCCATGTGTCATATCTTACGGCGGAGTGTAGCAAAGTTGCCTCTCGTAATAATCGTCGTGTACAATGAGTCTAATTCATGGCCCCCAATCTCATCTGCCGTATGGCGGGGGGTTGGGGGCTATGCCCCCAATGCCCATAGACATCCCTCGTAATAGAGCTGTAATCTCTTCTGCTTGTTTTGCATTGCCGCTACAGCATATAGTATCGTTAGTACAGAGAGAAGGGCCATCATGTGAAGGCCCATGTGTCCGCATCACAGAAAGGGGCCGGCAGTGGAGCGGATTATTCTTCGAGATCAAAACCAGATAGCACCCTTTGCCGAGCCCGCTCGCGAGTTGCGTCTGCTCAACAAGCCGCTCTGGTTGTTGCAGCGCGATCTGCTCAAGAGCCACTGCAAGGGTAGTACCGAAATTGACGATCTACGTGAGTTGGCAAGCGCAGTACCGAGTGGGGCGCAGGAACTGTTGGTTCACCGCGATAATCTCTTCTTCAATGCGGAGTTGATTGATAGCTTCATTCGCGCCGCACGGGCGAGTAAGCGGGCCTGCCAGATTGCCTTTCGGGCCACGACAAATGAGGTGCGCGGCGATGCCAGCATTGAACGCCACGCCCTGCAACTCTGCTCAGGAATTGTCCGCCACGATGGAGTTGCCTACGTAGAGGACGGAGTCGAACGGCGCGGTTCGGTCTATGTGGCCGATCTCTACTATTTCCCTGATGGCCCGCATGCCAAACCAACGCCGTTGGTGATCGATACGCTGAGCCATGAGATGGGGTACTACCATATTCCCAGCTATATGGCCAATAAGGGTGATTTGACCTACCAAATTCCTCAGCGGGCGTTTCTTTCGGTAGAGAGTTGGCTGCACGTCTTTATGGCCAACATTCTCATGGGGGTCTTTTCTTTTGCTGCGGCTCAAGATGTACGCATGAGCAAAGCCCGCTTACGCAATATTTTGCGCTGGAGCAAAGAGGATTGGAGCATCTTCCCCAGCAAACTCGCCTTCTCACTCGGCTCCATTTGGCAAAAACTGAACCCCTTTGAGGAGATGTGGCGCAACCACTTCCTCGCTTCGCGTGCGTTGGTCAAGATTGGCAAGAATTGCTCAATTGATCCCTCGGCAACGATCCACGGCCCAACGATTATTGGCGATAATGTCTACATTGGGCCAGGGGTGGTGATTGCCAATAGCATTATTGGCAATAATGTGAATATTATGCAGGGTGGCCAGGTGATGCTGAGTGTGGTGAGTGACCGTTGCTTCCTGCCCTTCAATGGCGGGCTCTTTATGACGACGCTCATGGAGAACAGCATGGTTGCCCAAAACTCAACCCTGCAACTCACGGTGGTTGGACGCAACACCTTCATTGGGGCCAACAACTGCTTTACCGATTTTAACCTCCAGGGTGAGCCGATCAAGGTGGTACACCACGGTGAACTTGTGGGCATCAACCTGCCCGTGCTTGGTTCGGCGGTGGGCCACAACGTCAAGGTGGGCAGCGGTTTTGTCGTCTATCCGGGGCGCATGATCGAGTCAAATGCTGTTATAATCTTTGATAATGACAAGAATCTCATTCGCGCCACGGTTCCCGGTCATGATCCGAACGATGTTGATCAGATCAGCGGCGAGCCACGGCGGATTATCTACCATTGGCCCAATGTGTACCATGATCCGGTTGCGTCACACGACTCTGCCACACCCGCATCTGCCCCACCACCACGCGAGCCTGGCAGCACGGACGCCTCATCATCTTGGAGTAGACCCGCTGAAGGATTGCCCCAGGAATCCAGCCGTAACCACCATGAACGCCCTGTTGTCGGCGTCGCTGCAAGCGCGAGGAGGACAGACCGGTGAGTAAAGAACGTATTCTGGTTGTCGAAGACCAGCCCGACATCTCGAGCCTGCTCAAGATCTACTTCACCTCTCAAGGGTACGAGGTCTTTACCGCTATGCGTGGTTCACACGCCCTTGAGATTTGTAGTAAGACGCCGCCCAACTTGGCGCTCCTTGATGTGAATCTGCCCGATATGGAGGGCTATGACATTGGCCGCGCCTTGCGTGCGAGTCCGCGTACACGCCACATTCCGATCATCTTCCTTACCGCTCGTGGTGAACGGCGCGACCGACTGGTAGGGCTGGGGGAGGTTCAAGCGCAATATTATATCGTCAAGCCCTTCGATATCGAAGAGGTGCATACGATTGTTAAAAACCAACTCGATGAGGCCCGCCGTAAGAACCAACTCCATCCAGTGACCAACTTGCCCACTGCGGATCTGATTGGCGATCATCTGCGCTTGCTGCTCTCTGCTCAGGGTTGGTCTATGGCACTGCTGCATATCAATGGCTTCGAGACCTTTACCCAAAGCTATGGTTCAGTGGTGGGTGAAGATGTCCTCAAGTTTACCGCCCTGCTGCTTAATGAAGCGGTGAATGAACTGGGGGGGAACGATGATTTTGTAGGCCATATGGTGGTTGGGCCTGCCTTTGTGCTTACCTCCAGCCCTGAACGGATTAAGACGATTGTCGAACGTCTCCTGACCCGCTTTGATGAGGAGATCGGGCTGCACTACAATTTCCGCCATCGCAAACAGGGGTATATTGAGATTACTGATGATGCGGGCGGTACGCGCCAAGTTCCACTGATGGCGCTCTCGGTTGGGGTGGTGACCAGCGAGGACGGGCCGTTCTACGATATTCGTGAATTGAGCGAAACGGTTGAGGAGACGCGCCAGCGGGCATTACACGAGGCACGCGAGCAGGGGAAGAAGAGTTGGGTGGTTTTTGGGCGCAGCCGGTAGAAGCTGTCTGAAAAGTCTATGGACTGGTGTTGGAGTGCCGGCTTTAGCCGGCTAAAGCCGGCACTCCAGCGTGTGCCCACTGGCTTTTCAGACAGCTTCTTAGGTTGTGGCCGGGGAAGGCTCCCGCCACAACCGGCTACGCTGGGTAGCAACACCAACCAGAAACCGGCGCATACGCCGTTTATACATACGGCAGAGCTTGCGAACACACCATGCTCACAGAGCGCAATCCGCGCCCTAGCCAGCCTTTCGGTCACCGCATGCAGGAGCAGCACGCCCGGCTTATGGATATGACTACTGCCCCCACATCTACCGCCAGTTGGGAATTGTTGGCCCAACTCGCCCAATGCGCTCAGGCTGAGGGAGCGCTCGCAGAAGCAAGTGAGCTTGTACGCATGCTTGCCGATCTGGTCGCCCGCCATATGCAGGTTGCGGCTGGTTGCCTTGAGTTGATCGAAGAGGATCAGGTACTCGCAACGGCAAGCTGGGGTGAGCAACCATGCCACGATCCTGCGCCATTGGAGCTGCGGGCCGATGGGATGCTGCTGGGCCGCCTCGCGCTTGGCGGTGCGGGGGCCGCTGGTCTCGATCCTGCCTTTGCAACTGCCCTGACCGCCCAGATGGCGCTGCTGCTCGTTCATCGCCAGCGCCAGGTTGAGGCCGAACTGGTCTCGCAGATCTATCGCTTGGTCAGTTCCAACCTCGAACTGATTGGCATCCTGGAAACGCGCACACTCATCCAAGCGGTACTTACCCGCGCTGCGCCGCTGCTTGGGGTTGCTGTTGCGGCGATCTATACGAGCCGCGAAGAACAAGAGGGTACCTTGGGCCTGCTGGCTGCCGGTGAGGGCGATTTTACCTTCCCGCTCAGCGATGAACTAGTGGTTCATGCGGCTAAGAATGGCCCCCAGGTGGGCCTACTTGCCCCTGGACAGGCGCGCCGCCGCCAAGCTGAACGGCCCCACCACAATAGCTCGAAGGCACGCCATGCGATGGCACTGCCCCTGCGAAGCCAGGGTGAATTGACTGGCGTGGTGGTGCTGATCCTCAACGAGGGCACCCAGGAACCAAGCACGCGCCTGCGCCGCATGGCGAATACCTTGACCACCCAGATGGCGCTGCTGGTACGCAATGGGCGGCTCTTTAGCCAACAGCAGCAGCGTGCCCGTGAACTCTTTGTACTCTATGAGAATAGTCAAGAGATTACGACCAATTCTCAGCTTGAGAGTATGCTCAGCCGGGCGACTGAGAATATTGCCCTTGCGCTCTCCGCTGATTATTGCGCGGTTAAGCTGCTTGATGCTGCCTATCCCGATACACTGCGGACTGTCAGTACCTACAGCGAAGCGGGGCGTACCCAGTCGGGCCGTGCGCTGACGCTGATCAGCGGCGCAGCGGCGCTCTTGGCTCAAGTTGAGGAACAGAGTCCGCTGTTGATTAGCGAGGCCGAAAAGCTTACACCCCCGAATCCCTTGGTCGAGAACCTGATCGCCAATGGCTGCCGTAGCGCCCTCGTTGTGCCGCTCTTGGTCAAAGAAGAGACGATTGGGCTCTTGATGGTGGGCTATGTGCGTGCCCGTCGCCCCATTGCCCAGGCAGAACGTAATTTGGCCCAAGTGCTTGCGGCCCAAGTGGCAACTGCAATTCTCAATCGGCGGCTCTTCCTTGCCGAACAGGATCGCGCCGCTGAGTTAGAGTTGCTCCAGCATATTAGCCGCAACCTGACCTCCGATCTTTCGCTTGATGAGACGCTCTCGGCCATTCTGGATGGGGTTGAGGCGCTGGCGCGTTATGGTGCGGCGCGGGTGGCCCTGATCGAGAGCCACGCCCACGAGCCGCAGGTTGTGGCTCAACGCGGTCTAGCCAATCCCGAGATGGCGCTTGGGCTCACGAGTTGGCTCACACGCCAGGGGCGTATGCTGCGGATGAATGACATGCAGCAGCCTCCGGCCCAAGTGGCGAATATTGCAAGCCTTAGCAAGATTGAGTTTGAAACGGGCGGTGTGGCCCGCTCCTATCTTGGTGTACCGCTGCGTCTACGCGAAGAGCTGATTGGCACGCTAGAACTCTTTGCGCCTGGCTCTGACACCTTTGGCGACAACGATGCGCGCCTGCTCAATATTGTGGCTGGCCCGGCGGCCCAAGCCCTCGCCAATGCAAGCCGCTACACCCAGGCCGATGCGGGGTTGCGTACCCGCCTTGAGCAACTGCGTGCGCTCCAGCGTGTCTCGAGCCAGTTGGCGACCACCCTCGATCAGACCGAGATTTTGGCCTATGTGCTTGAACAGGCTCTGCGGGTAACCGGCGCAAGCAGTGGTTTGATTGCGCTGCGCTCGGCGCACGACAATGCCAACGATAACGCAGGGGCGCTCTATAGCTTGGGGGGCCAGCAGGCTGCCGCCATCTACCACGATAGCTTGAACGCCAGCCTCGACGATACGCAGCCCACCTATGTCATTGTTGAGGCGATTGGCATTGAGGAGGCGATTCGTCAGAATCTGCTTGGAATAACGCTCGCCCCCGCTGCGGCTACGGCGTGGCGGGCGATGGAGCAGCGTGAACCGGAGTTGAGTGATAGCCTGAGTGCTGAAGAACAGGCACTCATTGGTACCGATGATGTACGCTCGGCCCTCGCCGCGCCCATTTTCTACCAAGCGGGCATCTATGGTGTCCTGCTGTTGCTGGGCGACCGCACCCACACCTTCGACTACGATGCGGTTGAGTTTCTGCGCGCCTTGACCCACCAGACTGCGGTGGGGATTGGCAATGCCCAACGCTACCATGAAGTAGAACAGCTCTACCGCGCCCAGAAATCACGGGCGGCGATTCTCAACAATGTGCTTGAGATTGGCCAAGCGTTGCGGGCCAACCGTTCGCTCGAAAGCCTGCTTGAACAGGTGGGCTATAGCGCGATGGAAGCGGCCAACTACCGGGTCGCCCTCTTCTGCCTAAGCGACCAGCGTAGCCCGGGCATGCTGCGCCCCAGTGTGGCTGCGGGGATTCCCCGTAGCGAGTTGGAGCAGATGAGCCAGACGCTACTGCCAGAACGGCTGGCCACGAGCTACCTCGATCCGCGCTTCCGCATGGGGCGCTGCTACTTCGTGCCTGCTGCTGAAGCGCAAGAACTGGAAGCACCCTACGATCTCACGCTCTTTAGCTACACCCTCAATGCCGATACCAATGCCTCTGGTGATGCTCAATCCGGCGATAGACTCTGTGTGCCACTCTATTCGACCGATAGCGTGCTGTTGGGCCTCATGTTGGTGAGCGACCCACTCGATCACCAGCGTCCCACGGCCCGCCGCGTCGAACCACTCGAACTCTTTGCCGACCAAGCTGCCATTGCGATTGAGAATGCTTGGCTTATCCGTGATGCCGATGCGCGTGCGGAACAGATGGCCGCACTCTTCCATGTCGGCAGCGCCGCTACCTCCACCACCAACCTCACCACCCTGCTCGAACGGGTCTACCAAGAGATTGTCGCCTTCTTGGGTACGCCGAGCATCTTCTACATTGTGAGCCACGATGCCGAGCAGGCCGAGATCTGCTTCGAGTTGCTTATGCACAACGGGCAATGCCTCGTTGAAGCCCATAAGCAGACGATGCCACGCGGCGGTTTGATTGAAGAGGTCATTCTGAAGGGCCAAGCGCTCTTGGTGCCCGATCTGCGTGCCGAACGCCGTCATAAATCGCTTTTGACCACCCAGATTCCTGAAGCCTCCGAGGTGCGCTCGTGGCTGAGTGTGCCCCTAGTGAGCCAGGGGCGTACGATTGGCGTACTCAGTATTCAAGATTTCCAACCCCATGTCTTTACCGAGCGCGACCAGCAGTTCCTCTCGGCCCTCGCCAATCAACTGGCTGTTGCAATGGAACGGGCCACGCTCTTTGACGAACGTGAGCGCCGTCTTGCCGAATTGCACGTCATCAATCGCATTGGCGAGATTACCAGTTCAACCCTCGATCTGCGCCAGATGTTGCTCCAAACCTATGAGCAACTCCGGGCGTTCCTTAGCCTCGATGCCTTCTTGGGCTATATCTATGACCGCGAACGGGAACTCTTTACCCTGACCTTGGAGATTGACGGCGAACTTCAGAGCTTTAGCGATCTGCCAGTAGCCCCCCACCCCGATGGGTTGCTGGAGTATATTATCAGCACCCGCCACGCCCTACAGTTCAGTAATCTTGAAGTGGAAGCGGCAGAGCTTGGTTTTGATGTCCAGCCTTTTGGTACCGGCCAAAGCGCAGCGGCGTGGCTCGGTGTCCCCCTGATCGTCGGTGATGGCCAAGTGGTGGGCCTCGTCGCCGTGATGAGTTATACCCCCGCTGTCTATGGCGAACGCGAACTGGCCTTCATGACCATGGTGGCCAACCAACTCGCCCTCGGCGTACAGAACGCCCGGCTGCTCGAACGGGCGCAACAACAGGTCGCGCAGTTCAACCTGCTCAACCGCGTCTCGGTGCAGGCCAGTGCCGCCACCGATGTGATCCGCATCTATCAGATTGTGGTTGATGCCATGGCAGAAGCGGCGGAAGTGGACCAAGCACGCTTGGTGATCTACAACCGCGCTGCGGGGGTTGCGCCTGCTGTGGCTGAGTATCGCCATAGTGGCATGCTCCAAGACCTCGTGATCCCCATGCGCGAGAATCCGGCAATTGCGTTGCTCGATGAGCGGCGTGCCCCCTTGGTGGTGCCTGATGCCCAGAACGATCCGCTCATGGCCCTTTCCCACCAACTCTTCCGCGACCTGGATATTCGCTCGATTGCGCTGGTGCCCTTAGTTGCCAATGAGGTTGTGATTGGCGCAGTTGGGCTCGATTTTGTCGGGCGCGATGGCGAATTCAGTACCAGCGCGATTGAACTCTGCCAGACCATTGCCAACCAGACGAGTACCGCCATTGGACGGGCTAAAGCCTCGGCAGCGGCAGCCTCTAGCGCTCGGGCGCTAGAACAGAAGGTTGGAGCACTCTCGACCCTGCTCAATGCTGCCAGTATCCTCTCTTCGCTGCTGCGCCCCGATGAGGTGCTCAACAAACTCATGGAGTTGGTCAGCCGTCGGCTGAATGTCTCCACCGTGGCACTCTGGACAATCACCTCAGAGCAGATGTTGGTACCCGCAGCCTTTGATGGCATCTCTAACGAGCGCAGTTCGCGCATGCGCGTGCCGGTGGGCCAAGGGCTGACGGGCCAAGTGGCTGCGACGGGCAACCCGCTGATTATCGTGGATGTCAACTCTTCGGGTGGTTCGCTCTACCCTAACTACCAGCGCGATAACAACCTTGTCTCGTTCATGGGCGTGCCGGTGGTCTACCGTGATCAAATCTTGGGCGTGCTGAGTGTGATGACCAGCTACCGCCGCGAGTTTACGCTCGATGAACAGGAATTGCTTTCGGGTTTGGCCGACCAAGCCGCCACCGCGTTGCAGACGGCACGCCTGTTTGAGGAGCGTGAACAGCGCATCCGCGAACTCTCGACGATTAGCAGCATCAGCACCGCGGTCAATGCGACCCTCGACATCCAGGTGTTGCTTGAGCAGTTGCACCAAGGCATTGGCGAGGTGATTGACGTCAGCACCTCGCTGATCGCGCTCTACGATGAGCAGCGCAACATCATTAACTTCCCGGTGGCCTATGATCGCGGACGGATCGTTGAGTTGATGACTGGCCCGTTGGGGCATGGGGTCAATGGTTGGGTGATTCGGACAGCCCAACCGTTGCTGCTCCGCAGCGCCGAAGAGGGCCGTCAGATGGGCCTTGAGATGGATCTGGGGCAACATACCGAAGACGGGAGCATTGAGGAGTCCTTCCTCGTGGCCCCGATCATCTTTGGTGGGCGCGTGCTGGGGGTGATCAACATCCAGAGCTACGAGCAGCGCGCCTTCGATGCCAACGACCTGCGCTTCCTCACGACTGCGGCCAACCAAGCGGCGGTGGCGCTCAACAATGCGCGCCTCTTCAGCGAAGCGCGCCAGCGCGCCACCGAGATGACCACCCTCTTCGAGGTGACCCAGAATCTCTCCAGTAGCTTGAACATGGACGAGACGCAGCACCTCGTGGCCGATGCAGCGGTACGCCTGCTTGGTGCCGATACCAGCTTGGTGATCCGCTTCAACAATGGGAAACCGACCCGCAAAGTGTTTGTTGATCAAGCGCAATTCCGCGATGATTTGCAGCTTACGTTGCGGGTTGATGGCATGACCCAACGGCTGCTGGAGAGTGGTCAACCCCTTGCGATCAGCGATCTCCAGGTATTGGACGATGCCAATCCCGATGCATTAAAGTTGGGCATGCGGAGTGTGCTTGGTTTGATCATTGGCTCCCACGATGAGCGCATGGGGGTGCTGTGGGTGGGCCAGCGTCAGCCTTACGACTGGAGCGAACACCAGATGTCGTTGGGCCTGATCTTAGCCAATCAGGCGGGCCAGGCGCTCAAGAGTGCCCAACTCTTTGAATTGGAGCAGCAGCGCCGCCTCATGGCCGATACGCTGCGCGATGTGGCCCAATCCTTCACCACCACCTTGGCGCTGCGTGAGATTCAAACACTCATCCTCGATCAACTGGTGCGCGTGGTACACTATGATAGCGCCGCAGTGCTGCTGCGAAGCGACGAACATGGCGACTTTGGCATCACCGAAACACGCGGGCTTACCGACGCGCAACTGCTCAACACCCGCTTCAGCCTTGAGGAACAGCCACTCTTCCAAGCAATGGCTGCGAACCTACGCCCCGTGCTGGTTGAAGACACCCACGACGCATCGGCCTTTGCGCCCTTCTTGGAACTGGGTTGGCAGTGCCGTTCATGGATCGGTGCCCCACTTTTGGTGGATAATAAACTGATCGGCATCCTCGCAATTGGCACGGCTGAAGTGGGTGTCTACGACGATGAAATGGTCGAAGTAACCTTCACCCTCGCCAACCAAGCTTCACAAGCCATCCAGAATGCAGATCTCTTCGACCAACTCTCCAATCTGGCGGCTGATCTCGAGCGGCGCGTCCTTGAACGTACTGCCGAAGTAGAGCATGCCAACCGACAACTCTCACAAGAAAAAGATCGGCTCGAGGCAGTTCACGCGATTACACTCGAACTGACTACCCAACTCGATCTTGGCGTCATCCTGCGCCAAGCACTTGAAATGATCTCCGATAACCTCGCCGTCACCCGTGGCTCAATTATGCTGCGTGACACCCAGGATGGTGCGCTCTTCTGCCGGGCCGTCCTAGATGGCCGTGGTCAAGCGCGATCGGCCAATATTCCCATGATCTTTGGCAATGGCGAAGGCTTGGCCGGATGGGTCATGGAGCGCCAAGAGTCGGTCAATATTGCCGATGTGCTTGATGATGAGCGCTGGGTACAAGCGCCAGGGCGGGCCGATGAGGTACGCGCCGTGGCAGCCGTGCCACTCAAGACCACCGATGAGGCGCTGGGCGTGCTGGTGCTGTCTAGCACCACGCCGGGCTACTTCAGCGACTCACAGATGAACCTGTTGGGTACGATTGCCAGTGTGATCGCTGCGGCGGTTGCGAATGCCCAACTCTACAGCTTTATCAATGATCTGGCAGGCACCAACGCCAGCCTGCTGGAAGAGCAGCGTGAGGAGAGTTCCAAGAGTGCAGCGGTACTACGTTCAGTCAGTGAGGGCGTGATCGTCTTGGATACCAGTGAACAGATTACGCTCTTCAACCCCGCCGCTGAACAGGTGCTAGAAATCTCCTCCGAGATGGTGGTGGGCCATACTCTGAGTATCTTCGAGACGCTAGGGAGCGATGTTGAAGCGGCCCAGCGTTACCGTGCGATCTACGACGGTCTTGCCAACGGACTGAAACAAGTGCGTCAAAATCAGCAGATCTACACCACCCATATTGATCTAGAACATCCGGCTCAGGTGATTGCAATTAACCTCGCAACGGTAGCGGGTCCCCATGGTCAGACTTACGGCAATGTGGCAGTGCTACGCGACATCACCCGCGAGATCGAGGCGGATCACGCCAAGCGCCAGTTCATCTCTGACGTAAGCCATGAGTTGCGTACCCCGCTCACGTCGGTCAAGGGCTACGTGGACGTTCTGCTGCTCGGTGGGGGGCAAGGGCTTTCGCAGGATCAGGTTAGCTACCTACAGATCATCAAGAACAACACCAACCGTCTGCGCGACCTGATCGAAGACATTCTGGAATTCTCGCGTCCCGACTCGAAGAAGAAACTGGTGATCGCCCCGGTCGAAATCCCCGGCCTGATCCACGAAGTGGCCCAAGCGCTGCATCTGGAAGCCGAACGCAAACAGATGAACGTGAGCATTGATGTACCAGAGCATCTGCCAGCGGTGATGGCTGATCAGCGGCGCATCAACCAAGTGCTGACCAATCTTTTCTCAAACGCGGTAAAATATACCTTCGAGGGGGGCAACATTTATGTACGGGCCTTCCTCAACCCCGGGAACATGCTTCAGGTTGAGGTCGAAGATAATGGCGTAGGAATGACCGCCGAGCAGCGCAAGAAGTTGTTCCGCCCCTTCTATCGGGCCGACAACCCATTGCGCGACATTGCGGGTGGCACAGGCTTGGGCCTAGCCATCGCTAAGCAGATTGTCGAGCAGCACGGCGGCGAGATGTGGGTACAGAGCGAACATGGCAAGGGCAGTATCTTTAGCTTTATCCTGCCACTACAGCAGGCCAAGCGCGATGATGCCGAGGGGGACGCCGCGTGAGCGCCATTCATCTAGACAATCGGCTGGTTCACTATGAGGTCTTTGGACGAGGCCAGCCCATCGTTTTCCTGCATAGTTGGCTTGGATCGTGGCGCTACTGGGTGCCCACGATGGATCTGGCCTCGGAGCGTTATCGTGCCTATGCACTCGACTTCTGGGGCTTTGGCGAGAGCGACCGCCGTGGCAGCCAGTTTACGGTCAATGGCTATGTAGACATGCTGATCAACTTCATTCTGAAGATGGGCATGCCCATGGCCAACCTTGTCGGCCACGGGCTAGGCGGCATGGTTGCCATCCTCGCCGCCCATGCCAAGCCCGACCTCTTCCCCAAGGTCATGACCGTAGCTACACCGCTGCAGGGTCAAATCTTGGCTGGTCACATCAAACCAGGCACCTTCTCGCGGCTCTTGGGCATGAATAACGCGACCAACGTCTGGGCCAAACTGATCCGCAACATTCCCATTGCCGACCCGGAAGTGCAACAGGAACTCTACGAAGACACAGAGAGCCTGAGCGAGCATGTCCTCGCGAGTGTGCAGGAATCGTTGCTCAACACCGACCTCAACAGCTACATTAGCACGCTCCAAGTGCCGCTCTTAGCCGTCTACGGTGGCGCAGATCGGATTGTCAACGCCGAACACGCCGAATACCTGAACGACATGCGCCAGCGCCCGGTGCAGCGCCTCGTGCTACCCAAAGCCAACCACTTCCCCTTTCTCGAGCAGTCCAGCACCTTCTCGCGGCTGCTACTCGACTTCCTCGTCTCCCAAGGCTCACCCGTGGAGATCAAAGAGGAATGGCGGCGGCGCGTGAATCAGCGGGAGTATTTGTAGAAGGATACAGAAACGAGAAGATAGAAAATGGGTTTGCGGCATCAGGATGCGCTGCATGCCTCCAAACTGTAACGTGCCCTGAAGCCTTCCCTTGGAGGCTGTCTGAAAAGTCTGTGAACTGGCGTTGGAGTGCCGGCTTTAGCCGGCTAAAGCCGGCACTCCAACGTTTGCCACGTAGTATTATGGTACGGCACTGAGACTCTTTTCAGACAGCCTCTATTGTTACGTACCCCAGCAGCCTGTCATGCTGAATAGTCCATGTGCGGGCATCGTAGTGCCGACTTTAGTCGGCTGAGGTCTTTGGCAGCGATGGGAAGCCGACTAACGTCGGCACTACCTACGGCCTCTCATGGAAGCAAAGCAACGGGGTAATCAACAACATCCGCTTCCCTTATGCCAGCGAGCCCATCCGCCAGCCGTAATCAACGTCACCGCATGTGAAATTGACCTCCACTTGAAGCCCTATCTGGCGGTGAATCTTTTGGCTTGACTGTCTCAACTGGGCGCGTTGTTGACTTTCGAGCGGCTGAGTATCTACGAGCCGAAGCAAGTAGCGATACGGTGCCTCTGATTTACCCAACCCATTGCGAACGCGGGCATATTGTTTGGCCAAAGGTCGGAAGGAAACCCAACGCCTTAGTGTATAGTGCTGCGACTAAAGACCTTCCCCTGCCGAATGGTACCTATGTCTTGATCAAACGCTTCTCTGCCAAAGAAGAGCGGCGGCGCGTTGTCGCAACCCTTTTTACACCAGAGAGTGTCGCAAGTGATCGGGTAGCTTTTGAAAATCACCTAAACTACATTCACCGTAAGGGCGCTGGTCTTGAACCAGAACTTGCGCTTGGTTTAACCACATACCTCAACTCAACCCTAGTAGACACCGCTTTTCGCCATTTTAATGGACACACCCAAGTCAATGCCACCGACTTGCGTACGCTGCGCTACCCCAGCCGTGAACAACTGATTGCCCTTGGTAAGGTAGCCCATCCCAAGATGGAGCAAGTCGCGCTTGATGAACTCGTGTCACGTGAGGTGTTTCATATGCATGGAACAGCGAACCCGCATCAAATCCAGAAACGCCTAAATGAGGCGCTGGACATCCTGAAACGCTTAGGATTACCACGAGCGCAACAGAATGAGCGTTCAGCTTTGACCTTGCTTGCGCTGCTCAATCTGCAGCCAGACACTCCTTGGAGTGCGGCGCAGGCACCGTTGTGTGGTATCACCCCCATGATGGAATTCTTTGCAACCCATTATGGACGAACGTATGCCCCCAATACGCGTGAAACAGTCCGCCGTCAGACTGTGCATCAACTTTTGGAGGCAGGCTTTGTGGTAGCCAACCCAGATCAACCAGATCGTCCCGTCAACTCACCCAAAGCGGTCTACCAAATCGAACCAAGCCTCTTGATCTTGCTCCAAGGCTACGGCGTAGTTGGGTGGGAAGACGCATTGGAAGAGTATCTAGCAAACATCCAGACATTGAAGACACGTTTTTGCTACAGCTAAAGCTGGACTGATCTATGTTACTACTTTTTTAGATCGTAAAGGATTACAAAAAGAGCTTTCCAATATCTCTTGGGAGACTGAGGTTTGGATCGCTGATGCGCCATCACATCTCATCCACTTCGATGGCGATCGCTTTCTTGGCCCTTATAGTTAGGGAAGCGGATGTTGTTGATTGCCCCGTTGCTTTGCCACCCTGAGAGGCCGTAGGTAGTGCCGACGTTAGTCGGCTTCCCATCGCTGCCAAAGACCTCAGCCGACTAAAGTCGGCACTACGATGCCCGCCCATGGACTATTCAGCATGACAGGTTGCTGGGATACGTAACAATTTCTGCTTCCCTTACCGTTTGGCGGCCTTCTCGCTTCTCGCTTCTCGCTTCTCGCTTCTCGCTTCTCGCTTCTCGCTTCTCGCTTCTCGCTTCTCGCTTCCCGCTTTCGCTTCTCGCTTCCCGCTTCTCGCTTCCCGCTTCTCGCTTCTCGCTTCCCGCTTCTCGCTTCTCGCTTCTCGCTTCTCGCTTCTCGCTTCTCGCTTCTCGCTTCCCGCTTCCCGCTTCTCGCTTCTCGCTTCCCGCTTTCGCTTCTCGCTTCCCGCTTCTCGCTTCCCCCCCTACTCCTCAAGGGTTGCCAAGACCCGATGGGCGCGCAGGGCCAGCCAGAGGGCAAAGTGTTCCTCGGCGTTGTCGAGATCCATACCGCTGATCTCTTTGATCCGTTCGAGGCGGTAGAGCAGGGTGTTGCGGTGGACGTGCAGCGCTTCTGAGGTGGCGCGTAGGTTGCCTAAGTGGTTAAAGTAGGCGTCGAGGGTCTTGATCAGATCGGCCCGTTGGCGCGTATCATAGTCGGCGAGTTTGGAGAGCGTTTCGCGGTAGAATGTCCAGAGTTCGGGCGTTTCACGTAGGCGCACGAGTAAGCGGTAGACACCAAGGTCGGAGAAGGCCAATACGCGCCCTGGGCCAAAGAGTTGACGCCCTAGCAACAGCGCCTGTTCGGCCTCTTCGAGCGAGCGACGCCAGTCGCCCAAGTTGGCCGCTTGGTTGCCTATAGCCAAGACAAGGTTCTTATAGTCGGCCAGCAGCCGTTCGCGCAGTTGGTCGGTCAATTCGCGCAGGCGGGTGGTGGGGGCCACCGGCAGCATAACGAGCACACTGCTCTCACGACGTGAAACCGGCGCGGCTAGGCCGCGCCGGTTCAGTTCGTTCTGGACGCCTCCGCTCAGGCGGGCGAGGTTGGCGGGGTTGGCATCTTCAAGGTTGAAGAGCATGGCTACGTGGGGCAGGCTCAGGTTGTAGCCCAACTCTTGGCCGCGCTGCAGCGCCGCAGGGAGGTCGCCAGCGGCACCACTGAGGATATTGGAGACAAAATCGCCACGTAGGCGCTCTTCCGCAGCCTGTACCGCCTGCTCCTTCGCCAACTCTAGGGCTAGGGCGGCGGCCCCCCGTTCAGCGGCCTCACGATCCCATGCGTCAAGGGCACTGCCGGCCAGGGCAAGGTAACCCGTGGGATAGTTGCGTGGGCCAATTGGTTCAACCCAGATCTGCTGGTTGAGCAGGGTTGTCTCACCGCGCGTACTCGGACGTAGCGCCTGAAGCGCAATCCGGGCCGAACCTTTGCCGCGCTGAGCGCGCAGTTCGCCGTTGAGCGCGTAGCAGGCCACACTCTGGCTGGTGCGTTCCGCAAGGACCTCAAGCAGCCCGGGCACCCCTTGCCCAGCCAGCGACTTTTGGGTCAACAGATCGTAGAGTTGGGCTCCGCGCCGCTCAAACTGGGCCTCGTAGTCGCTCACGAGGCGCGTCACCTCACGTTCCACCTCTTTGAGATCGGCGTGGGAGGGAAGTTGCAGTAGCGGCAGTTGGGCCTCTTCGGAAGCGGCAATATCTTCAACCACAACGGGGCCAAGCACCACAATGCCCGCAACAGGCACCGGGGCTTGCGAAAGGCGGCGCACCAAAATCCGTAGCGTCAAGCGGGGATCGAGGGCTAGGGCAGCATCCACTGCCAAGAGCGCCAACTCGCCACCACGCAGTTCAGCGAAGGCGGGGAGCGTCGCCCGCAAGGTAGCCACCCAATTCACTTGCCGACCCTGACCAACCCACCCGGCGGCAACCGTCGTGCCCGACGGTAGCGCAAGCCTTAAGACATCGCGAACTGTGACCGGCGCCATAGTAGCATTTCTTGATGGTGAAATTCCTAGCGCCCATTATAGCACGCGCTGCGTGCTGCTCAACGACATGGTACGCTATTTTAGGCCCAAGCGCCCCTATCAGGGGCATGATTAGGGTATTATGTAGTGATAGACAGAACGCAGATGTTCAGTTCACGAATAGCAGTGCGTTACAAAACCAACAATCAATCAGACCTGCCACGGGCAAAAGATGATCACGGCAAGAAAGACTGGTATAGTAAGGGAACGCAATCGTTCGTTCCCGTTGTCGTGCATCAGCATTGCCCACTACGGTCAAGATTCGTTGTACCATAGGATGAGTTATAGCAAATCCAGGGAGTTCCCTATGTCAGATCAACCCCCAAGCTCGATAATTGCTGCGCTTTTGCACCACGCGGCTACCGATCCGGAGCGCCCTTGTTTGCAGTGGGGGGGGCAGACGCTCAGTTATAGTACGATTGTAGACCTTGCCGCAGGGTGGGCTGAACATTTTCTGCGTCAGGGTGTGCAGCGTGGTGACCGGGTTGGGCTCTTTTTGCCTAGTAGTCCAACCTTTCTCGTTACCTATTTGGGCATCCAGATGGTTGGTGGGATTGCGGTGTTGATCAATAGCCAGTACCGCCAAGTTGAATTGAACCACATTTTGAGCGATAGCGAGCCTCGTGTGGTGGTCTGTGATGCCGATGGGATCGCCTATATCGGCGCGCCCGCCGGTTCGGTCGGGGCGAAGTTGGTGGTTACTACGGGCGAAGTCCAAGCCAAGGATGCGAGTTCGTGGCGTGGCGAGCTGCCGCGCCCCAACGAGTTGGCTCTGCTCGTGTATACCTCGGGCACAACCGGACGCGCCAAAGGTGCCATGCTTACCCATGGGGCGCTGACAGCTAATAGTGCCGCTGTGACCGCAGCATGGCACTGGACAGCCGCCGATCATCTGCTGTTGGTTTTGCCGCTCTTCCACATCCACGGGTTGGGCGTGGGGTTCCACGGCACACTCTGGAGCGGCGCACGCCTGACGCTGCGTCCGCGCTTTGTGGCGGAAGAGAGCCTTGAGGCGTTGCGTTCCGGTGAGTATACGCTCTTCTTTGGGGTGCCTACGATGTATACGCGCATCATTGAGGTGGCTCGTGCCCAAACTGTACGCACGCGGGGTAAGCCTCCCCGCATCAAGCCGCTGCCCTTGCGCCTCTGTGTTTCGGGTTCGGCCCCGTTGGCGCCGCAAACATTGCAAGAGTTTGAGACCCGCTTTGGTCATCGTATTCTTGAGCGCTATGGCATGAGCGAGACCGGCATGAATCTGGGCAATCCCTACGAGGGCGAGCGGCGGGCTGGAACGGTGGGGCAACCCTTTCCGGGCCAAGAGGCGCGCGTGGTGGACATGCAGAGTGGCGAGCCATTGCCTGATGGCGAGATTGGTGAAATTCAGGTGCGCGGGCCCCACGTCGGCACGGGGTATTGGGGCAATCCCCAAGCGACCGTTGAAGTCTTCCATGATGACGGATGGTTCAGCACGGGCGATTTGGGCTGGCGGAGCGACGATGGCTACTTCACGATCACTGGGAGGGCCCGCGAACTGATCATCAGCGGAGGCTACAATATCTACCCGCGTGAAATCGAGGAGGTGCTGCTGAACCACCCAGCGGTAGCCGAGTGCGCTGTCTTTGGGCAACCCGATCCCGATCTGGGCGAACATGTCGTCGCCGCAATTGTGCCGCGCAACCCGGCCCAGCCGCCTACTCGCAACAAGCTGATCAACTACTGCAACGAACACCTCGCCGCCTACAAACGCCCCCGCAGCATCCATATCTTGGAGGCGCTGCCGCGCAATGCGATGGGCAAGGTGCAAAAAGAACTGCTCAAGCAGCAGATGGGGCTCTAGTTGAGGATGTGATACCAACTACCATTGAGCATGCCGCATGCCCAATGACAATCTAGCGCATTGAGATGCCATGCTCGGCTATCAGCTATCGGCTATCGGCTATCGGATTTGGTGTGACCATGAGCGATCCAACCTGGCAGCAGGAAGCAGCGGCCCAAGCTTTAGAACGCCTCTTGCCCCGTTTGCGTAGCGCCCTTGCTGCTGCCCAAGCTGCCGATGCAGCGGGCTATGCTGCATTTGAGGCCCGGCTGCAACGTGAGTGGCCACGCCTCTTTACGTTGCTGCTGCGGCTCTATGGCGGGCAGTATGACTTCTTCTACCAGTTGGAGCAACTGCTGCTGCTGGCTGGGTGGGCGTGGAGTGAGCGCCGCCCAGCATTGCGGGCGCTTGATGCACAACGTGAGGCGGATCCCCATTGGTATCAGGCGCAACATGTGTTGGGTGCGGTCCTCTATGTGGATCGCTTTGCTGATACCCTGGCTGGGCTGCGTGAACATCTGCCCTACCTTCAGCGCCTCGGGGTCACCTACCTGCACCTGATGCCGCTCTTTTTGGCCCCCACGGGCAATAGCGATGGCGGCTATGCGGTCAGTAGCTATCGCGTTGTCCAGCCTGAGCTTGGCACGATGGAGGAGTTGGCTGCGTTGGCCGATCTGCTACGTGCCAACCAGATCAGCCTTGTGCTGGATTTTGTCTTTAACCATACCTCCGATGAACATGAGTGGGCCAAACGCGCACGGGCAGGCGAACGAACCTATGAGCACTTCTATCTGCTCTTTCCCGACCGCACCCTGCCCGATCAGTATGATCAGACGCTCCGTGAAATCTTTCCCACTGTGCGCCACGGTAGCTTCACTTGGGATGCAGCCATGCGCCGCTGGGTCTGGACCACCTTCAACAGCTTTCAGTGGGATCTCAACTATGCCAATCCCGAAGTCTTTCGCGCTATGGGCGCAGAGTTGCTCTTCCTTGCCAACCAGGGGGTTGAGGTGTTGCGCCTTGATGCCGTGGCCTTCATCTGGAAGCGCATGGGCAGCAGTTGTGAAAATCAGCCCGAGGCCCACTGGATCATTCAGGCCTACAACGCCCTGACCCGCATCGTCTGCCCGGCGTTGCTCTTCAAATCGGAGGCGATTGTGCATCCCGATGAGGTGGTCAAGTATCTTGGCCTTGAGGAGGCCCAACTCTCCTATAACCCGCTGGGCATGGCGCTCTGCTGGGAGGCGCTCGCAACCCGTGAGGTGCGCCTGTTGAGCCATGCCTTAGCCACGCGCTGGAGCATTCCAACGGGCTGTGCGTGGATCAACTATCTGCGTGTCCACGATGATATTGGCTGGACCTTTGATGATGATGATGCGCGCAGTTTGGGCATCGATCCCTGGGGCCATCGGCGTTTTCTCAATGCCTTCTATGTGGGCGATCATGCCGCATCGTTTGCGCGGGGGGTGCCCTTCCAAGCCAATCCCGCAACGGGCGATGCGCGTGTGAGTGGCACCCTCGCTTCGTTGGCTGGGCTGGAGCAGGCGTTGCAACGCAATGATCCCACGCTGATCGATCTGGCGGTACGGCGAATTCTGCTGCTCTTTAGCGTGATGCTCAGTAGCGGCGGTATTCCGCTGCTCTATGTGGGTGATGAACTGGCAACGCTGAATGACTATAGCTACGCCCATGATCCGGCGCGGGCCGACGATAGCCGTTGGGTGCATCGGGCCACCTTTGACTGGAGGCGTGCGGCCTATGCCGACGACAGCACCCGCCCAGAGGGGCGCGTCTACCAGGGGTTACTGCGCCTGATTGCGCTCCGCAAGCAGCAGACCGCATTCGCTGGCAACGAGCTCACCGTCTTTGAGCCTGGCCATGCGAGTCTCTTGGGCTACGTGCGCCAGCATCGAGGCCAGCGCGTCCTCGTGCTCGCCAACTTCAGCGAAGGCACGCACGGCATCGCGGCCAACCGCCTGCGCCTCTATGGGTTAGCATACCAATTCCGCGACCTGATCAGCGGCCAAACGGTCAGCGCCGAAGGCGTGGTGCAATTGGAAGGCTATCAAGTTTTGTGGTTGGTAGGATATTAGGATTCCTCATCATTATGCTTAACCCAGACTCGCTGGCAGCAACCGCTGCGGCACGCTTTGGCCCTGGTTTTGTCCGCCCGCTCTATGAGGGCTATGGCTTTGCTACGTTGCCTGCAACGATTGAACGGCTCTTGACGGGCCAGGGGGCAGCGGGGTTGCCTGATGCGGCGTTAGGTGGGCTACCAAGCCACCATGAGACGGTTGTGCTGGTCTTAATTGATGCTTTCGGCTGGCGCTTTTTTGAAAGCTATGCCAACCAGCATCCTTTCGTGCAACGGCTGATGCAGCAGGGGGTGGTTTCGCGCCTCACGACGATGTTTCCTTCCACCACGGCGGCCCATATGACGACGCTGCATACAGGCTTAACGCCGGGCGCTTCGGGCGTGTTCGAGTGGTTCTTCTATGAGCCGCAGTGCCAACGGGTCATTGCCCCGCTGCTCTTCTCCTTTGCGGGCGATCGTCAGCGCGAAACGCTGGCCGCTGCGGGGGTTGCGCCCGCAACCATCCTGCCTACGACAACCATATACCAGCGCCTGGCAGCCCAGGGTATCGCCTCAACCGTCTATCAGCACAGTAGCTACGCCCAATCATCCTTCTCCACCACAGTCTGTGCGGGGGCCAAGCTGATTCCCTTCCGCACCCTCGCCGAAGCGCTGGTCATCATGCAACTCCGGCTGCACAAGAAGCGCGGCCCCCACTACCACGTACTCTATCTTGATACTGCCGACGCCCTCGCTCACAGCTATAGCCCCGAAGCGCCCCACGTCGCCGCCGAATTTGATACGCTGCTGACCACCCTCGAACGCTGGCTCCACCCAACCCTGACGAAACTGGGCCGTCCGGTGTTACTCATGTTCACTGCCGACCATGGCCAGATTGCGGTGCGACCCGCGAAAACGCACCTGCTCAACCGGCTCGTCCCGAGCCTCGAGGCGGCCACGCCCCGAGGCAGTGATGGGCTGCCAATTGCGCCCAGTGGTTCCGTCCGCGATCTCTTCCTCTATGTGGATGATGCACGCCGCTCTGAGTTGATCACTGAACTGCGGAACATCCTCGCCGACAAGGCCGAGGTCTACCCCACCGAAGAGTTGATCAATGCTGGCTTCTTCGGCCCAAGTGTCGGCCCGGCCTTTCTAAGTCGTGTGGGCAACATTGTGGTGCTGGCCCACCCTAACAGCAGCGTCTGGTGGGCCGATGAACGCTTCCCGCTCAAGTTTAAGGGGGGCCACGGTGGGTTGAGTGAGGCCGAGGCGTTGACTCAGGTGGCGCTGTTGAGCTATGGGATGTGAGAGGGCGCAGAGGTGAGGGAGAGGGCGAGGGCGCAGAGATTTTCACCACAGAGGCACAGAGGACACAGAGGGTTTTTTTAGGGTTTGTTGCTTTCCTTTTGTGTTCTTTCCTGTTTCCTATTTCCTATTTCCTATTTCCTGTTTCCTGTTTCCTGTTTCCTGTTTCCTGTTTCCTGTTTCCTATTTCCTGTTTCCTGTTTCCTATTTCCTATTTCCTGTTTCCTACTTCCTCCCCCTACGGCCCCGTGATCCGAATAGCACCTGAGGTGCTACTGACCGTCAACTGGGTTGTACCACTGCCAAGTACGCCTATGAGTTGACGCCGTTCGGCAACACGCTCGTTGAGGAGTAGGTTGGTACTGAGATCGCCACTGACTGTGGTTGCGACGAGACGCAGATCTTCGGGGGTGATCAGGCGTATAGAGACACCACCAGAGATCGTGTTAATCCTGTTTTCAGCGGCAGGCTCAAGGGCAGCTACGACCTGGATCGAGCCACTGGTGGTATCAATGTCTAAGCGTGCAGCGTGTGCATCGTTGATCGTGATGTTGCCTGAGATCGTGTTCAGAGCCAGGGGGCCGTTGCTGCCCTCAAGCTGGATTGCGCCACTGACACTATTGACCTGCACATCCTCAAGCTGACCCTCCGCCCTAATTGCGCCACTCATGCTTTGGGCTTGGAATGGGCCTTGATGGTTACGCACCCGTATGGCCCCTGAGGTTGTGGTTGCATTGAAACTACCAAGCGTGGTTTGGCTGCTCATCGCACCGCTGATGGTCTGTAAAACAAGATCGCTTTGGAGGTTATGCATCATGATGTTCCCACTGGTCAGCACAACCTCTGCTGCAACTCCCTCTGGCAGACTCAGGCGCAGATCGGCAGCCGGGCGTCGCCCCAAGAAGGAGCCGACTGAGGGCGGACGGCGTACGTCAATTGTCAGCAGCCCATCATGCTGCTCGACTACCACCTCAAGGTTTTCGGCAGCCCGCTCTGCGGTACTGCCATTCCAACCATAACCTCGGCGGTTTGCCGCAAGTACCACCTCGGAACCACTGCTACCCACCAACTCAATGCGATCATTCACACCACTGATCACGACCCGCTCGGCGCGATAACGCTGCTCTGGCAGAGGGCTACTACGCTCTACAAAGCCCATTCCTACGCCAAAGATAGAGCCGCGCGTGGTCAATTCAAAGACCAACCAGACCACACCGACAACAAGCAGCAGGGTGCCCCAACGGCGCGTCATTTCGTTGCGACGATAGTAAGCCTCATCGGGTACCGGATTGGTCGCACGCGGGTCAGGGTGGGGATTCATCAGGAGCCTACCTTTCCAAACAACATCCTTCCGTTCTGCCGATATGACGTGAAGAGACGGAATGGTGTTGCAAGGTCCGGTAACGCGGCCTTATACCATTTACGATTGCAGATTGCAGATTGCAGATTACAGATTGCCGAACATGGCGTCCCAATGGGCGTTAGCATGCTTGATAATGCGGCATGTTCAAGGGTAATTGGTATTAAAAAATAAGGGGCTATGTAGGAACTACGTTCCCACACGGCCCCCCTCGCATCCATAAGGTGACTTAATTCCTCAAACAGACATTCGCATTATTCGATGGAAAGGAATACCCCGCCGGACACGTAGGCGTACCATTCACATCAATTGGTCGTACTGAGCGAGGGCCACCGGGGTTGGCAGGATCATCGGCAGCGTCGGCGGAACAATCGCCCCCAAGAGCACAGGCAATGTCATAGTAGACACCCTCGACCTCGTCTCCGAGTACGGTGAGCCCGCCAATAACAACAATAGCAATAAGCACCAAAAGGAGGGCGTACTCGACAAGACCTTGACCGGCGCTACGAACATGCCAGCCCTGCGACTCATGCTGCCAAAAGGCGTTCAGCAGGCTGGTGGATGGAGGCGGATCGGGCGATTGAATGGGAACCATGATAGTCCTCCTGATAAAAGGCTGATATGCCTACTATACATCATACCGTAGCTGTCAAGGAGCTACGCCCTACCAGCCCAAGACATACGCAAAGATAAGCGGAGCAACGATGGTTGCATCCGATTCGATCATAAATGTAGGCGTGGTGGCTGTAATCTTGCCCCAGGTGATCTTTTCGCTTGGCATAGCCCCAGAGTAGGAGCCATAGCTGGTGGTTGAGTCGCTGATTTGGCAAAAATAGGCCCAGGGCCGGACATCTTCCACATGGAGGTCTTGGGCTAACATTGGTACGACACAGATCGGAAAGTCGCCCGCAATCCCGCCACCTATCTGGAAGAAGCCGATGCCATGCTGCTTTGAGCTTTCACGGTACCATGCGGTAAGATCGATCATGGTGTCTATGCCATTGCGAACCGTTGAGGTTCGTTGGATCGTTTGACGGATACAATGGGCGGCAAAGAGATTACCAAGACTCGAGTCTTCCCAACCAGGGGTAAAAATGGGGATTTGCTTTTCACATGCGGCTACGACCCAACTCTCTTTGGGATCGATTTGGTAGAGATGTTTGATCGATCCATCCTTGAGAATGCGATAGATGTATTCATAGATAAAATAGGATTCCTGCTTTTGATCACAATCTACCCACTCTTGCAGGATGCGCTCACCAAAGCGTAAAAATATGTGTTCAGGAATACATACATCGGTCACACGATGCAAACCTTTAAGCATCAAATTCTGGTCATCTTGTGGACTCAAACTGCGATACTGGCGCACGCTTTGGTACTCTTGACGCCCAAGGAGATTAAAGATGTCTTCTTCTAAATTTGCTCCGGTACACGATATGGCGTGAACTTTCCCTTGCCTAATCATCTCGGCTAACGATAAACCGAGCCGTGCGGTACTCATCGCTCCAGCCAGGGTAACCATAAAGATACCGCCTTGGGCGCTATGCTCGCTATAGGCGCGCGCGGCGCGCACGAGCTCGGCGGCGTTGAAATGGTGAAAGTGGCGTTCCATGAACTGTGTGACGGATTCGTGCATGAATGTACTCCTTTGGGTTTGGGTAATTTTGATTAACTTATGTTTTGCTTCGTGCCCATGCTTGGGTAATGCGATCAAGGATGATGGCAAGGATCATAATAGACAACCCTGCTTCAATGCCACGGCCTGTCTCGTTGCGAGCGAGGCCGCGTACCGCTTCGATGCCAAGGCCCGCCCCGCCAACCAGCCCCGCGATGATCACCATCGCAAGCACCATGATGATGATCTGGTTGATTGCCAGCATGATCGAAGGCAGCGCCTGGGGGATTTGTACCTTGATCATTGTCTGGAGCCGACTAGAGCCAAACGACTCGGCAGCTTCAACCGTTACCTTGGGCACCATCTCGATGCCCAATTGGGTCAACCGAATGCCCGGCGGCAGCGCATAGAGTACGGCGGCAATCAGGCCGGGGACGCGCCCGATATTGAAGAGCATAATCACCGGCACGAGGTAGACAAAGGCCGGGATGGTTTGCAGGATGTCGAGGATCGGGCGTAGCGCGGCGCTGAAGCGGGGGCTTTGCGAAGCAACGACGCCAATTGGCACCGCAATCAGCACCGTCATCAGCACCATCAGAATCACTTGGCTTAGGGTCTCCATAGCGGGTGCCCACATGCCCAGCAGCCCAATCATGACCAGGCCAGCCGCCGTGCCCAAGGCCAAACGCAGTCCGCCAGAGGCATAAGCAATAGCCGCGATAGCCAAGATGATAGCGGGCCAAGGCAGGTGGTTCAATAACAGATCGCGGCTAGGGTTGAGCAGGTAGTAGATAATGCCATCACTCAGCGGCCCGGTTATGAAGTAGAGGTTATCGCGTGCCCAGGTAACCGCGAAGTTGGCCGGTTCGCGCAGGCTCCAGCGCCAATCGCTCGGAAAACTGCCCAGCCCCCATACAAGGACATCAACAAGCACCACGACCACACAGAGTAGCAGCGCATTGATGAAGCGCCCATAGGTCTGAAAGTAGTAGGCCAGATCATGGGGCAACCGGGCCGCAAGGGCACTCGCAGGCCAGTGGGCCAAAAAATCCTTGCGTTGCGTCGTCACTGGTGCAGCAAAGTCAATCCGCGTCAGCGCCGCACTGAGCCGGTCGAGCAGCATAGCGATACAGACAATCACGAGGCCCGCTTCGAGCGCACGGCCCACATTGAGCCGTTGCAGTGCCACCAGCACCTCACGGCCTAAGCCACCTGCGCCGATCATGGCCGCAATCACCACCATGCTCAACGCCATCATGATGGTCTGATTGACACCCATGAGGATACTTGGCAGGGCCAGAGGCAGTTGCACGCCCCGCAGAATCTGCCAGCGGGTGGCCCCAAACGCCTGCGCCGCCTCCACCGCCGCCTGATTGGACTGCCGAATCCCCAAGTTGGTCAGGCGAATGATGGGCGGCAGAGCATAGATCAGCGTGGCAATCACGGCTGGCACGCGGGCTACGCCAAAGAAGAGCAAGACCGGCACCAAATAGACAAAGGCCGGAATGGTTTGCATCGCGTCAAGCACAGGGCGCAACACCCGGTCGAGGCGATTACTCGCTGCTGCGGCCATGCCCAGCGGCACACCAATGAGGATAGCCAGCACCAGCGTAGCCAACATGAGCGCCAGGGTCTGCATGGTAGGCACCCACAGCCCAAAGAGGCCAGCGAGCAGCAGACTCCCGGCACAGAAGAGGCTGAGGCGCACGCCACCCGCAAGGTAACCAAATAAACCAAAGATCAGCAACAGCACATACCAACTGGGGCGCAGCAGCATCTGTTCACTCAAGCGGAGCGCCTGGTCAATCCCACGACTCAGCGGCGTAAAGCCAAAGACAAAGACAGGATGGGTAGCGCGATTGGCAATCACCCAACGTTGAAACTCATCAATCGGCGCACGCAACCCCAAATTCCATGCTTCAGGGAACGCACGTGGCACCGCTGGCCAAGCCACAGCCAGCACACCAATCCCCAACGCCACCCCAACCCACATCAGGGCTTGCAGGAAGAGTTGGAAACTCGGTTGTTCAAATGGAAGAGGTTGGGAACGTGTTGTCATACCATTGGAGATTGGAGATTGGAGATTGCAGATTGCAGATTGGAGATTGCAGATTGGAGATTGCAGATTGCCGAACATGGCGTCCCAATCAGCTTTAGCGTTTCTTAGAGATGCTTTCAGGGCACGTTACCGTTTGGAGGTATTTAGCGCATCCTGATGCCACAAACCTATTTTCTACTTTCTCGTTTCTGTATGCTTCCCTTACTCCCGAATCAGTGCCTTGAGAACCCCGGCACGATCCACATGGCCAATGGTAAAGCCATTGCCATCGGTGACCGCCACCGGATCGCCGTAGGCGGCCATGAGCGGCAACAGATCGTCGAGGTAGGTGTGGGCGCTAATGGTTGGGCGATCAGCAGGGGGAGGCACAGGATTACACTTGGTCATCACCGCTTGGGCCGTCAGCACCCGGCCTCGCGGCGCATCGCGCACAAATGCGCCAACATAGTCATTGATCGGATTGAGTACCAACTCCTGGGGGGTGCCCACCTGAACAATCTGGCCATGGCGCATCACCGCAACCTTATCGCCAAGCTTCAGCGCTTCAGTAAAATCGTGGGTAATGAAGATACTCGTTTTATGCAGGGTCGCTTGTAGGCGTTGCAACTCTTCTTGCATTTCGCGTCGAATCAGCGGATCAAGGGCACTAAACGGCTCATCAAACAGCAGAATATCCGGGTCTACCGCAAGCGCGCGAGCGAGGCCAACGCGCTGCTGCATACCACCGGAGAGCTGACGGGGAAAGTGGTACTCCCAACCTTGCAGGCCCACCAACTCTAGCACCTGGGCTGCGCGTTCGCGCCGTTTCGGGCGCGGAACGCCACGCACCTCAAGGCCATAGGCCACATTATCAATCACGCGGCGATGGGGGAAGAGGCCAAAATGTTGAAAGACCATACTAATACGATTGCGGCGCAATTCCCGCAACTCAAGCGGGCGCATGCGTAACACATCTTGGCCGTCAACCAAAATCTCGCCGTGGGTCGGCTCGGTGATCCGTGAGATACAGCGCACCAAGGTGGACTTCCCGCTACCCGAGAGGCCCATGACCACAAAGGTTTCGCCGGGGCGCACCTCAAACGAGACGCCGCGCACCGCGACAATATGGCCCTCAGGCGGGGCAGGTGGGGTAGATTCGGTCGCTAATGCCTTGAAGATACGGCGGGGCGACCGGCCAAAGATCTTCCAGACATCGCGGCAGACGATCTTTGGCGGCATGACGTTAGGAGGGGATTCGTTCACGCCAAATGGCTCCTCGTTACGAACGGGCAGGTTGTGGGGGGGCGAAGCCCCATTCTAGCGAAAAAATTTGTTAGCGCGAAAAAGTTCTGGGCCGCACCGCTTGGCTTCGACAGGCTCAGCCAGCGGCGCGGTGGCTGCCAACCCAAGGCTTCTTCGCGCTAACAAAAATTTTTCGTTCGTGTTGGCGGCTTCGCCGCCAACACGAACGAAAAAGACGACTAATTCGTTGGCAGCCACGTGCGCCACGTAGCCTCGTTCGCCTCAACCCAAGCACGGGCAGCATCTTCGGGTTCTAGGTTTTCAAGCTCAACCGCAGCGATCATACTGATCTGATCTTCATTACTGTACCGCATATTGCTCAAAAGTGCATAGGCACTCGGCGCTTGCGCCTGCAAACCAGCCCAAGCAGCCTTAAAGAGCACATCTTCGGGGTAATCACAGGCAATCCCACCCGTATCGGCCTGATCGTAGCATGTATCAGTGTACGGGGGCAACTGCACTTCGGTCAAATCATACTTGGCATGCACCGAGTGGGGCGTCCAGAAGTAGAAGAGCAGCGGCGCATTGCGGCTATAGGCCGCATCGAGGGCCGCCATGACCGCCTGCTCCGAGCCGGACTGCACGACCTGCAGGTTCAGCCCCAGGTTGGCAATAATATCCTCATCATACTGCACCCAACTGGGATCGCCACCAAGAAACTGCCCGGCAACGCCAGTCTCAGCGGTGCTAAAGAGTGCCGCCAGTTCGGGATCGCGGAAGCCCTCGTAGGTTGCCAATTCAGGGTGCTGCTCAACCATATAGGTCGGCAGATACCAACCAATCTTGCCGATCACCCCTAAGGGGCCAAGATCTTCAACCAACTGCTGTTCCACAATGTACTGTTGTACATTATCTGCGTGGCCAGAGGGCCAAATCTCCAAGGTGGCGCTGAGATCGCCGCTGGCCAAGGCCGACCACTGAATATTCTCGTCAACCGTCACCACCTCAACGGTATAGCCAAGCTGCTCTTCAAGCAAAATCTTAGCCACATAGACATTCACCGACGAACCAGTCCAAGGATTCTCTGCCAGCGTAATCGTCATGCCATTCGGCGTTTGTGGGGGTGAGGCGGGTGCCTCAGCCTCAGCGGGGGGGGCATCAGAGACAGCAGGCGGGGCAGCGGGAGTCTGTGTACCACAGGCGGCCAACAGCAGCGCCATGGTGAGCAGCAACACAACCAAGGGCATACGTCGCAATTTGGGCATCAAGCACCTCCAGTCTTCAATGACAAGCGGATCGCTTGTCGGCTTCTACGCTTCCCCCCATATTACCCCACTTCGTGATTTTATGTTCACACAGCGGCGGGCTATACCCCAACTCCCGTTTTTTGTTCGGTTTTGGCGGCTTCGCCGCCAAAACCGAACAAAAAGAGTTTTCTTGGGGGTGGCGAAGCCTCCTCCCCCCCCTGTCGCAGGATTTGGGGCCGTGCCCCAACATGTTCAGCACCTGCTATGATAGAGCCATGAACCAACATTCAATCTCTAAGCCAACCAAGGGCCATCTGGTGGCGCTCGGCGGGGGCGGCGGGGTGAGCCAACTGCTTTTGGGCGCGGCCCCCTATTTCGCGCAGCGCACGGCGCTCATTGCCGTCACCGATACGGGGCGTAGTACGGGAACTGCGCGAGCGATTGGTGCGATTCCGGCCCCTGGCGATCTGCGTAATACGATGGCGGCCTTGGCTGCCGAACCGAATGGCCTCTGGGCCCGTCTCGTTCAGCACCGCCTCAGTGCCCCAAGCGTGCCCGCCCTCGACGGCATGGCCTTTGGCAACCTGATGCTCGCCGCATTGGCCCAACTCGACGGCGACTTTGAGGCTGCCGTGCAGACCCTCAGCCAACTGCTGCATTGCCAAGCAACCATTCTGCCAATTGCCAGCAGCGATGCCCACATCTGCGCCGAATTGGAAGATGGCACCGTAGTTGAACGTGAACTAGCGGTGCGCGGCCTGAACAAAGCGCCGATCAAACGGCTCTGGGTCAGTCCTCCAGAAACCCATGCCACCCACGCAGCATGTGCTGCCATTGCCAGCGCCGATCTGGTCGTGCTTGGCCCTGGCAGCTTCTACACCTCACTAATGGCCAGCCTCGCCTTCGGTGGAGTAGTTGAGGCTCTCCAACAGAGCAATGCGCCCATCGCCTTCATCTGCAACAGCACCACCCAACCCGGCCAGACCGATGGGATGGGGATCTATGATCATATCCAGCGCCTCGTTGCCCTGCTCGGCCCAGGCGTGCTTGATTACGCCCTGATCAGCCAAGGCGACCAGATTGCGCCCGAAGTACGGGCGGCCTATGCGGCCATTGGGTTACACCTGCTCGAACCGGATGAGCATGAACTGGCCCACATCCAAGCCCTCGGCGTCACCCCTATACTACGCCCTCTGCTGGAAGCGAGCAGTGGGCCACGGCAGATCTGGAACAAACTTGATACCATCCGCAGCGACCCGGCAAAGCTCGGTTTGGCGCTGAGTGAGTTGCAGATTGCAGATTGCAGATTGTAGATTGTAGATTGTAGATTACCGAACATAGAGTATTTCACCACAGAGAACACGAAAAAGTTTAAGGGAACACCATCCTGGCACGCCCTCTATCAAAACCTCGGTGCCCTCAGTGCCTCTGTGGTACAACACTCTACGTCCTCTCTCCCTCTAGGCAGCCAAGAAGCTCCCCAGCGTCGTATAGAACGCTACTGGATGCTCGGCCATCGGGATGTGGCCACAACGATCCAGGAGGACGAGGCCACTCTGTGGGAGTGCCTCGGCCAGGGCGGTGACGGCAGCAGCGGGAAAGATGGGGTCTTCGCGCCCACTCAGGATCAGGGTGGGCGCTTTGACATGCTCTATAGCGGCCAGCACCAATGGATCGCCCGTGCTACTTGCCGCCTCCAGCCCAACCCGCGCATCCATAGCCAGCAGATCGGTAACGCCCATCGCGAGCATAGGGTAGGGAATCTGGGTCAGATCATAGACCGCCTGGGATGCCAAGAGCGCCGGGAAGGGCGGGGTTAGCCAAAACTGGCGCAACCAAGGCCGCCAGAGCGCCAGCCAGGGCCGCCAGACATCGAGCCACGGAGCCAAGAGGGCGCTGTTGGTGCGCATCTGGATGTGGAGCTGCGTAATCATCAGGGCTTCACTGGCACTGCGGGGCAGGCCGAAGCTCACCAGCGCCAAACGATGCACCTGCTCAGGGAAGGCCCCGGCCATCAGCAGGCCCACCCCGGCACCAAACGAGTGACCACCAATCGCCAGCGCCTTCAGATCGAGGGCCTGCATAGCGAAGACCGCACTGCGGGTCAGATCGCCGAGGGTTGCTGCACCCTGTGGTGGGGGCGAAGCCCCAAAGCCAGGCAGATCGAGCGCAATGATATCGTAGCGATCCGCGAGGCTCGCAAAAGCCCCCACCCAATAGCGTGACGCCCCCCCCCATCCGTGGATCAACAACAGCGGCGGCCCCTCACCGCCACGGCGATAGGCCAACGGCCCAGTCGGCAAATCGAGCCAAGCAAGCGGCGGAAGCTGCATCCTTACACTCCAGGTACTTGTCTGGTGAAGTCTGTAACTCCAACAGGAATCATGGAAAGAGACAATAGCGTAGTGTACCAAGAGTAGCCCATACTAGCAACCTACCCAGGAGCATCCCCCATGGCAACGTGTTCGCCCGATCATATCTGGAACATCGCACATACGATGACCGACAGCTTCCTTGAAGACCCTCTGTTTGAGAACATCTTTCAAGGCATTCAGAATAAAGCCCAACTCCTCCATATCACCTCATTGCTCCAGATCAAGCAGGCCGCCAACTCTGAGCGCATGCAACTCCATCTGCTCGACGGCAACCCCAGAGCCTTCCTGATTGGCGGCTACAGCAAGCATCAGAGCTATTGGAAACAGGCGCTGCTGATGCTCAAAACCTACATGGTGGTCTTTAGCACCCTCAGTTGGGCCGACATCAGAACCCTCTGGGCCAACAATCAATCCATTCGCGACGTACTCAACCTCGGTTGGTATCAAGAATTCGTGGGTGAAAACTACTACCACCTCAAGATTATCGCCATTGACAAGCATCTACGAGGCACTGGGGCTTTTCGCAAGCTGATCACGCCGGTGCTGATCAACTGTGATCTCCAGCAAATTCCGATTGTGCTAGAGACCCACAACGAGCAGAATGTCGCCATCTATGCCCACTTTGACTTTGAGTTGGTGCATACCATCAGTGCGCCACATACGAATTTGAAGCAGTATTGCATGGTGCGTTATCCGCAGGTGTGATCATAGTGGTGAGTGGTGAGTGGTGAGTGGTGAGTGGTGAGTGGTGAGTGGTGAGTGGTGAGTGGTGAGTGGTGAGTGACGAGCAAGCAGTGCCAATTGGCACTGCTTGCTCGTTGTTTTGGTATACTGCATCATGATGGGGCAGAAGTTGCCCGTATATGCTTGGGAGTCCCTATGCGCCGCGCTCGTTTCTTGTTCCTGCTGCTCTTTGGCTTCAGCTTGTTGCTCGTGCCGGTAACGCCCACCCATGCGGCTGATTTTACGGTGACCAATACGGATGATAGTGGCGCTGGTTCGCTGCGTCAGGCGATTCTCGATGCGAATGGCAGCGCCGGGCCGCATACGATCAATTTTGCGCTGGTGGGTGTCGGGCCGCATACGATCAATCTGGCGACACCACTGCCGCCCATCACGCAACAACTAACCATTGATGGCCTCAATGGGGCGGATTGCAACTGGGTGCCGTCGGCGTTGCAGGTGGTGATCAATGGGGTGGGTAGCACGGGGGCGGGCATCCAGGAGGGCATGCTCACCCTGAGTGCGCCAAGCACCGTGCGTGGCCTCGTGCTCCAAGGCTACCAGGATGGCTTAGGTGCGGCGATCCGTATCAATCCTGGCGTGAACAATAGCCGGATAGAGTGCAACTTTATCGGTACCAATGCGACGGGTAGTGCGGCGGTACCCAACCAGACCGGTATCCAAGCGGTGGCGGCAAACAGTACCACGGTCGCCTACAACCTGATCAGTGGCCAGCGCGGCGGGATGGCTGGCAACAATCACGGCATCAGCATGAGCGTGGTAAGCGATAATACATTCATCGGCAACTATGTTGGCGTAGATGCCACCGGAATCAATGCGCTCCCCAACGATGGCACCGGTATCTTCATCCAAAGTGGTAGCACCAATAATCGCATTGGTGGCGCGACACCTGCCGAACGCAACATTTTGAGTGGGAATAGTTCGCGTGGTGTGGGGCTCTTCGGCAGCGATAGCAACACTGTGCTGGGCAACTACATCGGCCTGGGGATTGATGGTAGCACCGCGCTGGGCAATGGTGATGAAGGCGTCTATATCTCCGGTTCGCGCAACGTAGTGCAAGCCAATCGCATCGCGGCCAATGGTCAGGTCGGGGCCGCCTTTGAGGGTGGGGTGCGGATTAACGCGGCGTCGTGGGAAGCGATTGGTGGCAATGAGGTGCGCGGGAACTACATCGGCAGCGATGCGAGCGGCATGCAGGCGCGGGGCAATGCGCGCGGCATTGTGCTGCGCAGCGAGGGGACGAGCGCCAGCCATGGGACGATCACGGGAACGCTGATCATCAGCAATGTGATTGCGGCGAGTGGTAGCGATGGCATCCAGTTGCTCGGCCCGGGCGTGCGGATTACGCAGATCCAGGGCAACCTGATTGGCACCGATATGACGGGCAACGGGGCGCTGCCCAATGCCAATGGCATCTTCATTACCGGCGGGGCGCACGGCAACCTGATTGGCACTGATGGCAATGGCGTGGATGACGAAGATGAGGCCAATACGATCAGTGGCAATAGTGGGAACGGCATCATACTTGGTGGAACAAGTGGCTTTGTACCTGATCTTCCTCCCACCGATAACGTGATCAGCGGGAACCGGATCGGCGTGGCGCATGAGGGTGGCATGCTGGGCAACCAGGGCAGCGGCATCGTGCTGCGTCGTGCGGCCAATGGCAACCTGATTGGCCATCCAGGTAACGACGCCTTCGGCAACCAGATCGCCCACAATAACAACCACGGGATTCTCTTGGAGGGGTGGACAAGCGCGCCGGGTACAACCAACAATAGCCTGCTGCGTAACACGATTGAACTGAACCGCAACCACGGTATCTTTGCTGATCGCACGCTGCGCCACACGCCTGCGCCGGGCGATCCGGCCCCCGATAATCTGCTGCGCGACAATACGATCCGGCAGCATGGCGGCGATGGCATCCACCTCGTGGGTGCTTCGCCCCACATCTTTGGCAATACGATCAGTGGCAATAGCGGCAGCGGGGTGCGCTTGCAACCACAGATTGTCGCTGGAGGCGACTACCTGAGCCAGCCGCGGATTGGTGCGGAGGCGGACGGCAACAGCTTCAGCAACAACTGTCACGCCGGGCCTACCAACTGTGCGGCGATCTTTGCCCTTGATACCACCGCGGTCAATAGCAGCACGCTCTACAGCGACAACAGCTTTGGCAGCGGCACAGCGCCAGCAATTGAACAGCGCTGGTATGGGGCGTTGGAGATTCTGGCTGCTGGCGTGTCGGTGGCGGCCCCCGATGCGGGGGTGACACTGACCAGTAGCGGGCCGTCGGCGCAGAGTTTTGCCTTCACGAGCCATGGCGCACCCTGTGCTGTCTCCGGCTTCACGGGGAGCTATATCTTGCACGGGCCACCGGGCTTTGTCTGTGATGATGTGACAACCTGGCACCAGTTTACCCAATACACCATTGATCGCACAGGCAATCGGGTAGAGCAGACGCCCCACGTTAGCAATGCGCCGCCAACGCTCGCCCCGGTGAGCTACGCCTTTGATGGTGTCGCCAAAACTGATGGGCGCGGCATCACCAGTGGCCCCTTCTGGCGCTACCAGGTGGCCCAGGTGGAACTGCCTGCGGCTGATCTGCATTTGAGCCAGACGAGCAGCAGCCCCACGGTTGCTGCGGGCTATCCAATTACCTTTACGCTGGTGATCAGCAATGCTGGCCCCAATCCGGCGGGGGCGCGTCTGCAAGCGCCCGTGCCCGCCGACCTGGTTGACGCGACCTGGCGCTGCAGCGCGAGCGGCGGGGCGCTCTGCCCTGCCACGCTGCCCTCTGGCGATCTCGATACCACGATTGTAGAACTCACGAGCAGCGGCATCCTCACCTTCACCCTCAGCGCAACGGTGAGCGTGGATGCGTTGGGCCCGATTACAAGCAACCCCACGCTCACGGCGGTGGATGCGGCGGATCCCAACCCAGCCAACAACAGCGATCCGCTCAGCATAGCCCTGCTGCCAGTAGCCGATCTGGAGTTGGTTCATACAGCGCATACAACCACGGTTGAACCGGGCGGGCTGATCACCTACACGCTGACCATCACCAACCACGGCCCCAGTCAGGCAAGTGGTGTACTGCTGCACGACTACTTGCCCGCAGGCACCACGCTGCTGACGGCGACGCCGAGCCAAGGGACGTGCAGCGCCGAGGCGAGCCTCCTGACCTGCCGCTTCAACGCTACCATTCTGCTGGTGGATGGCGATGGCGATGCGAGCCGTGATGGCACAACGCTCTACCAGCAGGCGTTGGATGGGCTGGGTCTGAGCTATGTGCGCTTCGATCCGGAAGCGAGTCCACCGCTCACGGCGAGCGATCTCAGCGCCTACCCACTGGTGATCTGGGTGGGTAGTGAGTTGGGTGGGCCAAGTAGCGAGCAGGAGACGGCGCTGGCCGGCTACCTTGCTGCGGGCGGTCGGCTCTTTATCTCGGCGCAGGACTACTACTACGCTCGCGGTGAGGTAGTCACGCCCTTCATGAGCGCCTACTTGGGCGTGGATGCAGTTACGAATGACGTCACGAGTGCTACGCCCGTACACGGCGCAGGGCCGCTGGCAGGCTTAGGGCCGTATGAACTCGACTTCCCCTTTACCTTTACGGATTGGAGTGATGCGCTTACGCCCACGCTAGGGGCTACCACAGTGCTGCTCGATGCGAACGACAATAGCTTGGGTATTGCCACAGATAATACCATCTTCTTCTCCTTCCCGTGGGAGGCGGTAGCCAACCATGACCTCGCCAATGGCGAGGAGTTGCTCGAGCGGATCATTGGCTACCTTGCGCCTGCGGGCAATTTTACGCCGCTGGGTGTAGGCGAGGCGCTCACTGTCACCGTAGTCGTCCAGGCACCAACAACCCTTGGCCCGCTGACCAATAGCGCCCAGGTGAGCAGCAACGAGTTCAACCCCTCCACGCGCAACAGCACAAGTAGCTTCACGGTGATCGTAGGCACCCCCACCTCCGGCTACACCTCAACCCCTCCACCGAGCGCGACGCTCGACTTTGGCAGTGTCCTAGTAGGCAGCAGCAGCACACTGACGCTCACCATCAGCGCGACAGGCAACGCGCCGCTGCGCCTGAGCGACCCGCAGATCACTGGTACGGGCGCGATCAACTTCAGCCTCGCTGATCCAAGCCGCTTCCCGCTGGAACTTGCCGACGACGCGCACCACGTGGTCGCCTTGGTCTGTAGCCCAAGCGCCGTGGGCAATGTAAGCGCAACGCTCACCCTGAACACCAACGATCCCACCCAGCCCACGGTGAGCTACCCGTTGCGTTGTGAGGGCTTGTCTGAACCCACCCCGGAGCCCACCCCGGAGCCCACCCCGGAGCCCACCCCGGAGCCCACCCCGGAGCCCACCCCGGAGCCCAC
>NZ_NQWI01000238.1 GCF_002532535.1 Candidatus Viridilinea mediisalina | reverse complement strand
TATGCTCGGCTTTCGGATTTTCGGCTATCGGACTTTCGCCTATCCCAAGAGGGGAGAGAATAACCCGAAAACCCCAGAAGTTGCCGAGGTAGAGGTCGGGAGGGCCGCGGTTCCGCGCCCCGCAGCGAACACTTGTTCTATCATTACGCCAACTGCTCCCTCGAAGGGGAACGACATCTTCTTCGCTTCGGTACTCTCTGGACTGCTGAAAATCAGCCTCCACCTGCCCACTCCGCGCCGGATAGCCCTCCCCATGGCTGCACGTCCACTCCCAGACATTGCCCGCCATGTCGAGCGCCCCGCATGGCGCGGCACCCGCTGGGCAGCAGCCCACCGGCGCAGCCCGCCCTAGCTTGCTCGCGTCGTAGATCGCCAATTCTGGCGTCGGTTTCGCTTTGCCCCACGGGTAAGTGCGGCGCTGGCCTTGCGCGTCGTAGGCCGCTGCTGCTTCCCATTCGGCTTCAGTAGGCAGGCGCACGACGTAGCCACTGGGCTGAAGTTGCTCGCTCAGCCACGCGCAGTAGGCGCTCGCCTCGTACCAGGTTACGCCGATCACCGGCTGGTTGGGGCCGTTATAGTTCGCATTGCTCCATCCCCACGGCTGAGAGCGGTTTTCTCTCTGTTTCCAACCATGAGGCGTCCACCAGCGTTCCGCCTCCTGCGCGTAACCAACTTCGACAAAGCGGGCGTACTGTTCGACCGTAATAGGGTAGCGGGCAAGCCAGAAGGCGGGGAGGGCTACCTCTGCCGCTTGCTCGTCTGCATCCCATCCGCCAATCTGGTAGCTACCACCACGCACGTAGCACCAGTAGCCCGCTGGTTGGCTAAAGTGGTCATTGCGCCGCGCAAGTTCGGCCTGCCACTCCTCCACCGTCACGGGGTAGCGTGGGTCGCCAATGGTGCTAAGCACCTGGGCGGCGGCGATGCGGTCAGCGGTGGTGATGGCCGCATCGGGTGCGTGCAGCAGCGCCGTGGCCGCCTGCGCCAATGGCGTTTCGATTTCGGCCTCGATGTCGAGCAGGCTCCCCGCAAAGGCACCGCGCTCGTGGAGTTCGCGGTAGCTGCGGGCGACTAAGACGGCATCCCAGTGGCGCTGTGTGGCCGCTTTGGGGTTCCTGCCACATTTGGCTCCGCTCAGGAGCTTCAGCCACGGTAGCCCTTTCTCTTCGGCTTTGCCCTGCTGGTGTAAGCGCCCCATGAGTAACAGCAGCGCCTCGCGCCACCGTTCGCGGTCGTTGCCGCACCAGCGTTGGTACGCCTCTTCCAGCATCTTGGGCTGGTCGGCAAGGTGGCACGCGGCCAGATACTCTTGGAAGGTGAGGTGCGGCAGCGCGTAGCCCTCGTCGCCCCGGCGCTGCAGCAGGCCGCTATCTTCGTCGGCAAGAATCGCCAGAAAGCGTTGCGTGCGTACCTCGGCGTCGGCCAACGAGCCGAGGCGCTTGAAGAAGGTGAACATGCGCTGCTCCAACGCCTCCATGCCAATCATTCCGCGCCCATCATCGCCTGGGGGCTGAAGGTGGGCCTGGTAGGCCAGCTCGTGGATGACTTGGCGCAGCGGGTCGAGGGTCGGCAAACCCAACCGCTCAATCAGCCGTTCGCGGGGCATGCCTGGCTGCCGCTCCGGTTCCCAACGGTCGAAGAGCAGCAGCACACACTCCTCGTAGAGCTTGGCGCGATCACGCGGGACGGTGTTGGTGTTGTAGTGCAGAATGGCGAGCATGGTGAGCAGCAGCGGGGATTGCACCAAGGGGTGCAGGCGCGGCACCTGGGCAATCTCTGCGCTCAACGCCTCGGCACGCTGCGCGGCGCGCCCCTGGGCAAGATCGGGATCGTGTTGGCCAAGGGCGGCATACCAGCCACGCACAAAGGCCCACGTCTGGCCCAAGGCCAAAGGCTGCACCGTGCGGAGCGTCCAGCCATCCTCCGGCAGCAACTTCCAGTCCCCTTCGGCGCGATAGGGCAAGACGCGACTGGTCACCACGATGCGGGCTTGCGTTTCGGCAGCCAAGCGACGGAGTGCCGCCGCCACCAGCACACGCGGCGCACGCCCCGTCTCAGTGGTCGCCGGAAGTTCGTCGAGGCCATCACAGAGCAGCAGCAAGCCCCCGTTGCGTAAGGCGGTGGTGAGATGCGCCCGCAACCCTTCGCGCACGCCCGCTTCGAGCAGATCACCAATCACCTGAAGCAAGGCACTGTAGGCATCGGACGCACCGGCACGCAGAGTGGCAGCCACCTGGCCAAGCGGCACCACCACGGGGATCGGCGCAGCCTCATCATCAGGCCAACCCGGGATGCGGCACGACACACCCGTCAGACGAAGGGCCAAGAGCAGCGCCAAATAGCGCAGCGCCGTAGATTTACCGGCCCCTGGCTCACCAAGCAGCACCAAACGGCGGTGGGTGTAGATCGCCTCAAGCACCAGCTCAGGGCGAGTCAGCGCAAGCATTACAACCTGGGCATCATCAAGATGCTCAAGGGTGGACAGAACATGGGCTTCCGCAACCTCCGATATGGCATTGGGATGCGATGGATGGCCCTCACCCCCTACCCCCTTCGGCAAGCGGCCCCTGAGCTTGTCG
>NZ_NQWI01000237.1 GCF_002532535.1 Candidatus Viridilinea mediisalina | reverse complement strand
AGGGTGAACAGATCGGCCTGCAAAAGGGTGAACAGATCGGCCTGCAAAAGGGTGAACAGATCGGCCTGCAAAAGGGTAAGCAAATCGGCCTGCAAAAGGGTGAACAGATCGGCCTGCAAAAGGGCTTGCGGCTAGCGCAGCAGGGCTTACAGCAGGCTCGCCAACTGGCGCAGCAGGGTCTGCTGACTGGCATCCGCCTCTCGTTGAAGTGCAAATTTGGCGCAGACGGTGAAGCCCTCATGACCACGATCACGACCATTGAAGATGTCCCACTACTCCAGTTGCTCGCCGATGCCATTGAGTATGCCGAGAGTGTCGAGGAGTTGCGGGCGTGGTTGGCGGATGAGGCGGAGTAGTGTTGGGGAGCGGGAAGCGGAGGGCGGGAAGCGGGGAGCGGGGAGCGGGGAGCGGGGAGCGGGGAGCGGGGAGCGGGGAGCGGGGAGCGGGGAGCGGGGAGCGGGGAACGGGGAACGGGGAGCGGCTATCAGCTATGATAACCATGCACTTACCGTTCGCTCATTTTTCACCGAATTCACAAGATTGTTGCATAAGCCCAAGAGCAAGGCTCGTAGTAGGCGCTTTAGCGCCGTCCATGGCAATACCTTTCAAATAATGACGAACATAGACCTCACAGGTCTTTGGTGATGGCGTTCCAGTGCAGCAGGGTAAGACCTGTGAGGTCTTATCACGGGCTGGTTACGGCGCTAAAGCACCTACTACCAGCGACTTACGGTGCTAAAGCGCCTACTGCCAGCGGCTTTTGCCCCATTTCTGCGAACCACCAAAAAAATAAGCGAACGGTGAGCATACAACTACGAACGATCATAAAACAGCTCCTCCAACGCGTCGGCTGGGAGCTACAGCGCACCAACGCCCGCGCCCGTCGTGCCACGATGCCAGCGGCCCTACAGTGGCTGACAAGCCAGCGCGTTCCTTGTGCTACAATAGTTGACGTTGGTGCCTCTCATGGCTGCTGGTCTGCGACGTGTATGTGCTCTTTTCCTGCGGCCATGGTGGGCTTGTAGGCACCTGGTTCCCTCACATCCTCCCCCCCGGCCAAAGGGGTGTAGGGCACCGCCCTACAGATTCCAGTCACACCCATATCGAACGCTTTGTCCGTCAAGGGCCACAGGCCTGGGTGCTGACGGAGGCGGTGGGCCGTGATGCGACGATGACGCTTGAAGCTATTCAGGCGGTCTTGGCGCTGGTGGATGTGTATGAGTTGGTTGAATTTCCGCCCGAGGCGCCAACGGATGAGCGGACGGCGCTTTGACGCACACTTTCACCTCGCTGCTAGTAGAAGTGGCTATCTGTGGGGATGGCATTGCTCACTATGGTCAGGGTTAGGTGCGGGCATGTTGGCGCTCAAATACAGCTCTCGGCGCGATCTAATCGAGCGACTGCCGGAGGTGGTTGAACTATGGGTATAGTTTTTGTGATCAGACCTCCGGTCAGGACGACATGTTGACGCTGCTGCGCTACATCGCCGCCGCCGGCAAGCATGTGACGCTGCAAGAGATTATTGACGTGGTAGGGACAACCATCCCCTTGGGAGGTGCGCTCATGGGTACGATTGCCGAAGAGTTGATTGAGCAAGGTATACAAAAGGGCCTACAAAAGGGTGAAGAGATCGGCCTGCAAAAGGGTGAACAGATCGGCCTGCAAAAGGGCGAACAGATCGGCCTACAAAAGGGCTTGCGACAGGGTCGTCAACTAGCGCAGCAGGGCTTACAGCAGGCTCGCCAACTAGCGCTCCAGAGCATCCGCCTCTCGTTGAAGTGCAAGTTTGGCACCGAGGGCGAAGCCCTGATGCAAACGATCACGACGATTGAAGATGTTACTCTACTCCAGTTGCTCGCCGATGTTATTGAGCATACCGAGAATGTTGAGGAGTTGCGGGCGTGGCTGGCGGATGAGGCGGAGTAGGGTTGGGGAGCGGGGAGCGGGGAGCGGGGAGCGGGGAGCGGGGAGCGGGGAGCGGGGAGCGGGGCTTTCAGGTATACAGTCTTTAAGAAGCTATCGTCGGCCTTGAACGATGTAGCCACGTAGAGTAGCCGCCATGACCGACCTCACCAACCCGCACGACAAGTTCTTCAAGGCCACCTTTAGCCAACCCGGCGCGGTGGCGCTCTTTCTGCGCGAGTTTTTGCCCGCTGAGGTGACGGCGCTCTTCGATCTGGCGCACATCCAGCCGGTCAAGGATTCATTCGTTGATGCCACTCTGAAAGAACACTTCTCCGATCTGCTCTTTGCAGTGCCGCTGCACGACGCTGACACGCATGCCTTCGTCTGCATTCTCTTTGAGCATAAGAGCTCGGTAGACCCCTTGACCCCGCTGCAGGTACTCCGCTACATGGTGCAAAGCTGGGATGCCATGCAGCGCCAGCAGCGCCCGCTCGCCCCCATCTTGCCCATTGTGGTCTACCATGGCACGCAACGCTGGACGGTCGCGACCGACTTCCAAGCCCTCTTCGATCTGCCTGCCGCGCTCCAGCGCTACACGCCAACCTTTCACTACCACCTGAGCGACCTGACGACCGCTCGCGACGAGCAACTCAAAGCAATGGCATGGTTGGGGGC
>NZ_NQWI01000045.1 GCF_002532535.1 Candidatus Viridilinea mediisalina | reverse complement strand
AGTAGGAAGTAGGAAGTAGGAAGTAGGAAGTAGGAAGTAGGAAGTAGGAAGTAGGAAGTAGGAAGTAGGAAGTAGGACGTTTCGCTTCGCATAGAGACCTGTAAGGTCTATGATCAGAGCGCGGGAGTACGGATAATCGTACTCCCGCGCTCTGATCTTAAAAGTCCGTTGGAGTGCCGGCTTTAGCCGGCTAAAGCCGGCACTCCAACGGATGCCATGTTTGAAGCCCCTTTTCAGACAGTTTCTTAGAGCCCACGCAGTGAGCTTCGCATATCAGTCGGCGGCTTCATCAGCGTATACTCACGCTAGGCGCACTTCAGCCGCTGCTGTCAATTCGCGGATGTCTGCAAAGGGGCCATCCTCTGTGCTCACGGTGGCGACGAGCAGGTTCATGGCTGGGGCACGTCCTAGTTGTAGGTCTTGGTAGTCGTAGTAGAGCTTGACATCAGAGGTGAAACGCCGGATCATCTCACTGGTAATCGTCTGGATGCGGTCGGGCAAGGAGATAATGATAAAATAGGGCCCAACAACCAATTGCCCCACAAAGTCATCCGCGTCACCGCGCTGCTCCACAATATCACAGAGTAGCAATGCGGTAAACTTGAGTACGTCTTCGCCCACAATCACCCCGTAGTGTTGTGTGAAATGCTCAAAGCCGTTAATCCGAATGAGTGCCAAAATCCAGCCGTTGCTTGTGAGCAGGGTTCGCAATTGGTTGTTCACCAACTCGCCGGTTGGTAGGTTGGTGACCGGGTGGAATTGGCCGCGCCGCCGCCCGGAGCTGAGTTGATTGCGAATCACTGATGAGAGCTCTTCAATGTCGAAGGGCTTGCCCAAGAAGTAGTCGGCGCGCACCAAGTTGTGCGCATTGAGCCGGTTGGCCCGTTCGCCAAAGGCGGTGAGAACTACAATCGGGATATTCTGCGTATCTGGGGCCGAACGCAGCGCCATGCCCACTTCGTAGCCACTAATATCAGGCAGCCGCACATCAAGCACAATCAGATCGGGGGGGGTGCTGCGGCAGATTGCTAACGCCTCATGGCCGCGTGTCGCTAACAACACGTTGTAGCCAGATTTACCAAGATGAATTTCGAGAAGCCGAGCAATGGTGGCATCATCTTCCACCACGAGGATCGTATCCTGCTCACGCGCCATAAGAAAGCTCCCTCGCCTGCGGCCTGGGCTCTGATCTCGTTAACATAAACGAGATGATCTATCGTTTTTGTTGCCCCTATGCGATGCTAAAAGGGCTATGCTATACTACAATGTAGCACATATCATGATAAAGGGGTAGCTTGTGTTGGAACAATCACCCGAGGTAGCTTCCGCTGTCACAGAGCATGTTACGTCGCCCTTCTTGAACCGTGAGTTGAGTTGGATCGAGTTCAACCGGCGCGTCTTTGAGGAGGCATGCGATCACGCCAATCCCCTGCTTGAACGGGTGAAGTTCTTTGCGATCTGGGCGTCTAATCTTGATGAATTCTTTATGATCCGCGTCAGCGGGATCAAACAGCAGATTAGCGCCGAGGTGCAGAAGCAGTCGCCCGATGGCTTGACGCCGAGTGAGCAGTTGGCCAGCATTCGCCGCGCCTTGCTTCCGCTGATTGATGAGGAGCGTCGGCTGTTGCTCGATGTGCTGTTGCCTGAACTCCGTGAGCAAGGGATTACGCTCTACAACTACGATCAACTCAACCCGCGTCAGCGTGCTTGGGTGGCTGACTATTTTCAACGCCAGATCTTTCCTGTTTTAACGCCTCTGGCCTTCGACAGTTGCCGCCCCTTTCCCTTTATCTCCAATCTGAGCATCAATCTTGCGGCGGTTATTCAAGACCCGCATAAGGGCGAACTCTTCGCCCGCGTGAAGGTGCCCGAGGTCTTGCCTCGCCTTGTAGCACTCCCCGCTGATCTGGTTGAGGCCCATGACGCTGATGCATTAGGCCGTCACGTTGGCTTTATCTGGATCGAACAGGTGATCGCGGCCCACCTCGATGCGCTCTTCCCGGGCGTTGAGGTGATTGAATCTTATCCCTTTCGCGTCATCCGCAATGCCGATATGGAGATTGAAGAGGATGAGGCGGACGATCTCTTGGCTACCATTGAGCAGGGGGTGCGCCAGCGCCGCTTTGGGGAAGTGGTGCGCTTGACGATTGATGATTCGATGCCCGAACGCATCGCGCACCTGCTGCAAACCAATCTGAAGATTGGGCCAACTGATTGCTATACCGTGCGTGGCCCCCTCGCCTTGACCGATTTGATGGCCTTGACGCGCCTCGACCGCCCCGATCTCAAGGCACCCATTCATGTCCCGGTGCTGCCGATGGCGCTGCGTGGCGGCGTAGATATCTTTGAGGTGCTCCGGAATGGCGATGTGCTGTTGCATCACCCCTACCACACCTTTGCGCCTGTGATTGATTTTATCAATACCGCCGCCGAAGACCCAGATGTCCTAGCGATTAAGCAGACGCTCTACCGCGTTGGCAGCAATTCGCCAATTGTGCGTGCCCTGATGCATGCCCGTGAGTTGGGCAAACAGGTCACTGCGGTGGTTGAACTCAAGGCGCGATTTGATGAGGAGAACAACATTATCTGGGCTCGCGCTCTTGAACGTGCGGGGGTTCACGTTATCTATGGTTTGGTTGGGGTAAAAGTGCATGCTAAATTGTCATTGGTTGTACGCCAAGAGCAAGAGAGCATCCGCTGCTATGCCCACTTGGGTACTGGCAACTACAACGCAGGCACCGCCCGGGCCTACACCGACCTTGGCTTGCTCACCTGTCGCCCAGAGATTACCGCCGATGTGGTTGATCTCTTCAATACCCTGACCGCCTACGGGCGGCGTGATGAATACCGCAAGCTGTTGATTGCGCCCGTAACCATGCGCCGCCATTTGCGCCGTTTGATCCGGCGTGAAATTGAGCGCCATCAGCTTGCTGGCGATGGCCATCTGATCTTCAAGATGAACTCGCTCGTTGATCGCGGCCTGATCAAAGAACTCTACCGCGCTTCACAGGTGGGCGTGCGGGTAGACCTGATTGTGCGCGGGATGTGTTCCCTACGCCCCGGCGTGACCGGCATGAGCGAAACCATCCACGTTCGCAGCATCATCGGCCCCTTCCTCGAACACCACCGCATCTACTACTTCCACAATGGCGGTGAATCAGATCTCTACCTGGGCAGTGCCGACCTCATGGAGCGCAACCTCGACCGCCGCGTTGAGGAACTCTTCCCACTCGAAGACCCAAGCCTCGCCCATTTTGTGCGCCACAACATCCTCGCCAGCTTCCTCAACGACAACGTGCGCGCCCGCATCCTCCTCCCCGATGGGCGCTACCAACGCCTGCGTCCCGGCGACTCTGAACCATGTGATAGCCAAGCTCCAGAGCGGATGATCCCTGAAGGGAAGGAAGCAGAAACGAGAAAGTAGGAAATAGGTCTGGTGAATTTTGCGACGAGTAACTCTATGCGTCTCTTCATAGCTTTAGATCTCCCCACCGCTATCCGCAACGAATTGGCCGAGTTGCAAGCCGCTATGCGCTTGCCGTCTCATCCGGTGCGTTGGGTTGAGCCGGGTAATATGCACCTTACCTTGCAGTTTCTTGGCGAAACGCCCGCAACGGATTTGGCGGGGCTGAAGGCTGCGCTTCAGCATTTGCCTGAGCCTGAGTTTGACTTGCGCCTTGGTTCATTGGGTGCTTTTCCGCATGTCTATTACCCGGAGGTGATCTGGGCGGGGTTAGCGGGTGAGCTTGCGCCGTTGCATGCGCTGCAGGCGAGTGTTTGTGCGGCAACAGCCGCATTGGGCTTGGGGCGTAAAAAGGCTACCTTTCGTCCCCATATTACGCTGGGACGGGTGCGCCAAGGGGTGAACCAATTGCGCCTTGAGGCGCTTGGTTCTACGATTGAACGGCACCCGCCCCCTCGTCCTCTCAGTTGGCCCTCGGGCCGCCCAATTCTTTTTGAGAGTACCCTTACCCCCCAAGGGGCACTCTATACTCGTCCATAGTGGACGGGGCTGCGCCCCAAACCCGGTTTTTTGTTCCGTGTTGGCGGCGAAGCCGCCAACACGGAACAAAAAGAGTTGTTAGCGCGAAGAAGCCTTGGGCTAGCAACCACCGCGCCGCTGGCTGAGCCTGTCGAAGCCAAGCGGCGCGGCCCAGAGCTTCTTCGCGCTAACAAAGAGTTTTTTTGGGTGAGGCGAAGCCTCCCCCACCCCCCCTCTCTATGCTACGACCACTTATGTTACTCTTGCTGGCTGGCGCTAGTTACCTTGCGGCTCAAGGTACGGGGTTGCGGCTCTTTTTTCATTTGAGCTATCTGTTGCTTGGTCTGTTGCTCTTGGCTTCGCTCTGGGCTTGGCTCAATTTGCGTGGCCTGCAGATCCGCCGTGAGCTTTTGAGCCCGCGCGCAACGGTGGGTGAGTATGCGCGCGAACGGATTAGTATTGCCAATCGTTGGTTTATTCCTAAGCTTTGGGTTGAATTGCGCGATGAGTCGGAGTTGCCGCAACATGGGGCTGGCTTTGTCGCGTCGCTGAGTGGGCGGGAACATGGCCGTTGGCTCGCCCGTACCCTTTGTACGCGGCGGGGCCGCTTTCGCTTGGGCCCGGCAACGCTTGTGAGTGGCGATCCGTTTGGGATTGTCTCTTTTGGACGGCGGGTGGCCTCAAGCAATGAGATTCTGGTCTACCCCCGTAGCGAACTGCTGCCCTCCTTTCATCTGCCAGGTGCCGAACTGGCTGGGGGCCAGGCTACGCGTGCCCGTAGTTTCCATAGCTCGCCCAATGTGGCGGGCATCCGTGAGTATGCCCCTGGCGATAGTATGAGCCACATCCACTGGCGTTCTACGGCCCGCATCGGGCGGCTGATGGTCAAGGAGTTTGAGCTTGATCCGAGTGCCGACATTTACCTTGTGTTGGATATGCAAGAGCGCGCGGTGGTGCAAGATACCCGGGTTGATCTTCGTCCGCCGGAGGATGTACGGATCACGCATCCGTGGTGGGAGCGCCAGCAGAGCGAAAGCGTTGTAGAAGAGCGCTACCTGCCGAGTACCGAAGAGGGATCGGTGGTGGTGACCGCTTCCTTGGCCCGTACCCTGCTCACCCAGAATCGCATTGTGGGCCTCATTGCGTGGGGCCAGCACCGCGAAGTTATTCCCGCTGAACGGGAGGCGCGGCAACTGCCCAAGATTCTGGAGGCGCTCGCCGTCCTGCGGGCCCACAGTACCCATAGCCTCGCCGAAGTCCTGCTGGCCGAAAGCGCCCGCTTTGGGCGCGACTGTACCCTCGTGATTGTCACATCTTCGCTTGATGAGCGCTGGGTGGGTGCGCTTCAGCAGCAGCTCTACCGGGGGGTGCGCGCGGTGGTTGTCTTGGTTGATCCTCAGAGCTTTGGTGGTTGGCACGACCCTGAGCCAATTCTGCACCGTCTTGCGGAACTGCGCGTACCAACCTTCCGCGTGCGTCAAGGTGAACCGCTGGAGGAGTCGCTGAGGGCTCCTTTGCGCTTTGAGAAGGATACAGAAATGAGAAAATAGAAAATAGGCAATACCATTTTTGCAACTCGCCACTGATGTGCTACCATGACGCTTACAACGTCAGATGACGCAGATGATTGCTTCCTCAATCATCCACCAACCAATGAAAAAGCCTATGAATACCTTGCTGCCCGGCGCGCCCTATCCTCTTGGGGCCACATGGGACGGATCAGGGGTCAATTTTGCGATCTTCGCCGAGAATGCTACCGGGGTTGAGCTTTGTCTCTTTGAGCATGCCGATGCGCCGCGTGAGGTGGTGCGTATTCCGTTGGCCCAGCAGACCGATCGGGTGTGGCATATCTATATCCGTGGTTTGCGTCCGGGGCAACTCTATGGCTACCGTGTGCATGGACCCTATGCGCCGGAAGCGGGCCATCGCTTTAATCCGCATAAGTTGCTGATTGATCCCTATGCCCGTGCGCTCAGTGGGATGATTCGCTGGCACGATGCGACCCACGGCTATACGATTGGCCATGAGGCTGAAGATCTCTCCTACGATGAGCGCGATAGCGCCCCCTATGTGCCTCGTAGCGTCGTGATCGATTCAAGCTTCGATTGGGGCGGTGACCGCCATCCCAATACGCCGCTTCACGATAGTGTCATCTATGAGGCCCATGTGAAGGGCATGACCATGCTCCACCCGGAGGTGCCTGAAGCGTTGCGGGGAACCTATTTGGGCTTGGCCCATCCGGTTATGATCAACTACTTTAAGGAGTTGGGCATAACCGCGATTGAGTTGCTGCCGGTGCATCAGTTTACCAATGACCGCTATTTGGTGGACAATGGGCTGAATAATTATTGGGGCTACAATACGCTCAACTTTTTTGCGCCCGCCATCCAGTATTCCCACTGTAGCCATCCGGGTGATCAGGTGCGCGAGTTTAAGCAGATGGTGAAGGCTTTCCACGCCGCAGGGATTGAGGTGATTCTTGATGTGGTCTATAACCATACTGCTGAAGGCAACCACTTGGGGCCAACGCTGAGCTTCCGGGGAGTGGATAATGCGGCCTACTATCGGCTGGTGCCCGAGCAGGCGCGTTACTATATGGACTATACCGGCACTGGCAATACGCTCAATATGGTGCATCCGCGAGCGCTGCAACTGGTGATGGATAGCCTGCGCTATTGGGTCACTGAGATGCACGTTGATGGTTTCCGCTTCGATCTGGCTGCTGCGCTTATGCGCGGCCTCTATGAGGGCGGGCAGCTTTCGTCCTTTCTTGACATCATCCATCAAGACCCGCTGCTCTCTCAGGTGAAGCTGATTGCCGAGCCGTGGGATATTGGGCCGGGTGGCTACCAGGTGGGCAATTTCCCGGTACTCTGGGCCGAGTGGAACGGCAAGTATCGTGATACGGTGCGGCGCTTCTGGAAGGGCGATGAGGCTCAAGTGGCGGAGTTGGCCTATCGGCTTAGTGGTTCTTCTGATCTCTACCAGATGAGTGGGCGTAATCCGAATGCTTCGATCAATTTCATTACCGCCCACGATGGCTTTACCCTACGCGATCTGGTGAGCTATAACGAGAAGCACAATCTGGCTAACAATGAGGATAATCGCGATGGCGATAGCCACAATAATAGCTGGAACTGTGGGGTTGAGGGTGAAACCGATGATCCCGACATCAATGCCCTGCGGGCCCGTCAGCAGCGCAACTTCCTCGCGACCCTGCTGCTCTCACAAGGCGTGCCGATGCTGTTGCACGGCGACGAGTGTGGCCGTACCCAAGGCGGCAACAATAATGTCTATTGTCAGGACAATGAGATCAGTTGGGTGGATTGGACGCTCGACGACGACCGCCGCGCTCTGCTGGAGTGGACAAAGCGCCTGATTGCGTTTCGCCAAGCGCATCCGGTGCTGCATCGAGGCACCTTCTTCCAGGGGCGTGAGATCCACGGTGAAGAGATTAAGGACATTGAGTGGTATCGTCCCGATGGCATGCAGATGGGCGATAGTGAGTGGCAGGATGGCATGGTGCGCTGTATTGGGCTGCTGCTCAATGGTCAACTCATCAATGAGTTGGATGCCAATGGGCGTCCGATCCGCGACGATGTATTGCTGCTGCTCTTCAATGCTCACTACGAGCCGATCCCCTTCACCCTACCCGGGATTGCCGATGGCCCGCAGTGGTGTACCGTCCTCGATAGTGCCCACCCCGACGGCCCCGTTGCAGAACCTTTGCTCGCAGGCACACAGTACCCCCTTGAAGGCCGGGCGCTCGTGGTGCTCTCGCAGAATGGTGACGACTGGGCGGCTCACTATGGTCGCGGCGATGCCTCTTCTGCTCCAACCCGCCTCGCGCCGCTGATTGGCGGCCCGCCGCCTGAACGGCGTACCATCACTGGCACCGTCATTACCCTTGCGAGTTTCTACAGCCCCGAGTTGGATAACCGGCGCGATGTGATGATCTACCTGCCACCTGACTATGATGAGGAAAGCACGCGCTTCCCCGTGGTCTATATGCATGATGGCCAGAATCTCTTCGATGCGGCCACGAGCTACGGCGGGGTCGAGTGGCGCGTAGATGAAGCCATGGAGGATTTGGCGGGCCACGGTACACGGGCAATCATTGTGGCGATTGCTAACATGCTCGAGCGGCGCATTGACGAGTATAGTCCCTATGTGGACACAGAGCATGGCGGGGGCCGGGGCGATGCCTATCTCGCCTTTATCGCCAAGACGCTCAAGCCCCACATTGACCGTAGCTTCCGCACGCTGCCGGGGCCTGAGCACACCGCGATTGTTGGTGCCTCGTTGGGTGGCCTGATCAGCCTCTACGCCCTACTCAAACGCCCGGAGGTCTTTGGGCGAGCCGGGGCGCTCAGCCCCTCACTCTGGTTTGCCGAGCGGGCCATTTTCAGCAGTGTGCGCGAGCTACGGCGGCCTCATGGGGCCATCTACATGGATGTTGGCACCGATGAAGGCCAGGATTACGTTGAAACACGGCGGCTCACCGATCTGCTCGTTCGACGTGGCTACCGGCGCGGTCAGACGCTCAACTACCACGAAGAGATTGGCGGCAAACACACCGAGGCCGCGTGGTCGCGCCGCATCGGCGGTGCCCTCGCATGGCTACTCAGTGGTCGCCCCCTGACCCGGCGCAAACCGCGCAGCCGCCGTGGTGGTGGGCGCCGGGAACGTTGAGGCAAGTAGAAGCGGTTACGTAACTAAGATGGTATTAAGGTACCTGCAATGACCGTCAGCCAATTCTTTCTTGCCACACCCGCTCACCATAATCAGCAACTCTTCTCCGATTACTATCTCAATTACATTCTGCCAACCTATGCTGATTGGCGTTTGCTTGTGGATAAGGCTGCGGTACTGTTGGAGCAGTTGCAGGAAATTTGGGCTGCTTTTGTGCCTGGTGGGAATGAGGCCCAGACCGAAGACGATTTGATTAAGCCGGTACTCCAAGCGCTGGGCCATACCTTTGAAATCCAGGCGGCGCTGCGTACCCCTGATGGTACCAAGAAGCCCGATTATATCTTCTACCGTGATGCTGCGGCCCGTGATGCCCTGAAGGGCGCGACGCTCGACGATACGTTGCCTACCCACGGTTGTATTGCGGTGGGCGATGCGAAATATTGGGATCGTCCGCTCGATATGACGCTGAAGCTCAAGAGTGGTGATGCCTTTAGTAATAAAAATCCGGCTTTTCAGATTCATTTCTACATGCAGCACAGTGGTGCCGAGTGGGGCATCCTTACCAATGGTCGGCTCTGGCGGCTCTACCACAAGGAGACGGCCCATAAGCTCGACCGCTACTATGAGATTGATCTGCCGGCACTGCTGAAACGGAATGACCCCAGGGCGTTCCTCTATTTCTATGCCTTCTTCCACCGTAGTGCCTTCGATGATCATCCTCTGGGTTTGCGTACGCTGCTGCGGGCCAGCACCGAGTTCGCCCGTGGGATCAGTGACAACCTGAAGGAGCAGGTCTACGATGCGTTGCGCTGCATCGCTCAGGGTTTTCTCGACTATCCACCCAATCGGTTGGGCTACGACCCGGCGACACTCAGGACGATCTATGACCACAGCCTCATTGTGCTCTATCGGCTGCTCTTTATCTTTTATGCCGAGGCGCGCGATTTGTTGTCGCTGCATGTGAGTAAGCAGTACCGCAAATTCTACAGCCTGAACGCGATGAAGCGTGAGATAGTCAACCACGATGTTGATCTGCTACCAGACAGCGCAACCTACTGGCCGCGCCTGCGTACCCTGTTCAATTTCATTAACCAGGGCAGTCCGCCGCTCAACATTGCCATCTTCAACGGCGGCCTCTTTGATCCAGCAAAGTACCCCTTCCTCGAAGAGAAGAGTGTCGGCGATGGGCGCTTGATCCAAGCGATTGACATGCTCGCCCGGGTTGACGGAAAGTTCATTGACTATCGCGATCTAGCCGAGCGCCACTTGGGTACGATCTATGAGGGCTTGCTTGAGTTCCACCTCGAGGCGATTGCGCCTGAGCAGCAGTGGATCGTCGCGCTGCTCAACGATAAGGGCGAACGCAAGACGACCGGCAGTTACTACACGCCCGACTATATCGTCAAATATATTGTTGATCAGACCGTTGGCCCAGCGCTGCGCCGCGCCGTCGCGGGGCTTGAGGACGATGCGGCAAAGCTCCGTGCCGTCCTCAAGCTCAATCTCTGCGACCCGGCGATGGGTTCGGGCCACTTCCTCGTCGAGGCAACCGAGTATATCGCCCGCTTCCTCGTTGACCTGGCGCTCACGCCGGAGGAGGGGACAAACGAGGCCGATCTGGCCTATTGGAAGCGCCGCGTGGCTCAGAGTTGCATCTATGGGGTTGACCTCAACCCACTGGCGGTTGATCTAGCCAAACTCTCGTTGTGGCTGGCAACCGTGGCCCAAGATCGCCCCCTCTCGTTTCTCGACCACCACCTGCGCTGCGGCAACGCCCTGATCGGGGCGCGCCTCGCCGACCTCGACGTTGGCCCGGCTACACCGCAGCCGACCAAGGCCAAACGTGCCACTACCCCCACGGCCCAACTCGCACTCTTCAGCGACGAAGACTTCCGCCGCAGTATCAGTTCGGCAGTGGACAGCATGTGGCTGATTGAGACTAAAGAAGGCAACACGGTAGACGAGGTAAAGGAGCAGGAGCGCATCTATCTTGAACTGCGTAGCACACTAACGCGCAAGTATGGGCGCCTCGCCAACCTTGCCACCGCCAAACACTTCGGCCTCAACGTCCCCCCTGAGCTAAGTAATCCACTCAGCGACTACGCCAGCGGACGCGCCATGGCGGCGCTGAAAGAGATTGACGATCTGCTCCAACAGGCCGACGCCATCGCCGCCGAGCGCCGCTTCTTCCATTGGGAACTTGAATTCCCCGAAGTCTTCTTTGATCGCCACGGTACCCCGCTGGGCGACGCGGCGGGCTTTGATGTGGTGGTGGGGAATCCGCCGTATGCTAACGCATGGTCAATGACTCGAGTAGACAGTCGCTCACGTCAAGTAATCGAGGTTTTTCTCAACAAGTACAACTTGCTTGAAGGTCACTGGGATCTTTACACAGCCTTTATTGTTAAAACTTTTGATCTACTAAAGCTCATGGGATGGCATTCTTTTATTATCCCCGATGCTTTTGCCAGAGAGAAGTATGCAAAATCTTTGCGAGAACATATTCTTCGATCTGTGAAGATATGTGAAATCATGCACTTTGAAGGTTTAAATGTCTTCAAGGAAGTTTCAAGGCATTGTATTATCTACGTAATTCGTAATGAAAAACCTGATCCCGATACAACTGCTCGCGTTGTTTCACCTCTTGAGGTAGATCAATTGCTAAAAATAGAGGGAACGATTTTACAGCAAGAATGGCTGCAACATGAAAGTTCTCAGATTCGTCTAAATTTAGCACAAGGACAAATCCGCAATCTTATTACGAAGATGGCCCATTCTGCAATACGAATTGGTGAATTTTGTTATGTTATGGTTGGTGCTACTACTCACAGTAGAGACAAAAAGAGTTTCAAGAAGAACGATATTGTTACTAAAGAGCCCAGAGGGAACGCAAAAAAGTTTTTTGATGGGTCAAATATGAGTAGATACCGTATTGTCTGGGATGGTCGCTACATTGATTATCGAAAAGATGAGATGTATGGGCCAAGAGTGCCCAAACTATTTGAAAGCCCTAAAATTGTTATTCGGGATGTGACAGGGGCAAATGAAACATTGTTGGTAAGTTATGACGACGAGGGTTTGTATTGTGATCATCTCGTTACTTGTGTCACATACTATGAAAATCTTGAAGGAACTGATGCGCTAACCTCTTTTCAGGGCTATTCAAGGCTATCAAAACCCTATCCAGCATTGCAGTATGTTACAGCATTAGTTGCCAGTCGGGCAATGACATGGTATTTCCGTGAGGTATTTGCAACCAGCACACTGCAAGGCTCTTACTCCCATACCTATCCTCAACAAATTAGAGCCTTCCCCATCCGCCGCATCGCCTTCACCACCCCCGATGCTGAACGCGCCGCCCGGTGCGCTGATGGCCTTGCGCTCTATGCGGCGGGGCAGCATACGGAGCTCTTGCACTTCTGCAAGGAACGCCTAGCGGCTGATCCGGAGCAGAGTGATGTTGTGCATGACCTCCTAGCCCATTTGGCCCAGCAGATGCTTGACCTGCACACGCAGCGCGCTGGGGCGCTAGAGGATCTGCTGCTCGACCTAGAAGGCGTCTTGGAACCAGAATTCCTAGAGCGTCTGGCGCGACTCTATACCCCGCCGCGCCCGCCGCCGCAGGGCGATAAGGCTGTGACGGCCAGGCAGTCCAAGTATGCCGCAGCGCTGGCCGCAGCAACACAACAGCTTGGCGACTTGGCTACACGCCCCCTTGAGCTACGCGACGACATCGGTGCCCTCAGCGAAGCGCAGTGGAAGTGGCTCCTGAAGGAGCGCCTCAAGCACAAACTGGGTAGCATGGCCGAACTTGTGAAAGTCTATCGTACCCGCCAGCCCGCCATTGCCGCACTTGATCAGCGCATCGCCGCAACCGACCACCTGATCGATCAGATCGTCTATGCCCTCTACGGATTGAGCGACGAGGAGATTGCGTTGGTTGAGGGGAGTTGACAGAAAGCCGGTTCATTTTTACAGTTTATCTTCGAGGGAGTGCCGACTTATGGTCTTCCAGTAAATAATCCGCTAACCAGACCTCGCAAATCTGGCATATCTATCAGGTCTAGCCCGTGCCGCGACACCGGATTAATTTCTGGAACACCATTAGTCGGCTGAGTGTACCTCCCGCCCCCTAAACATCAATAAACATGAAGAAACTTGTGAAATAAGGGATTTATTTGGGTTCTTGCAACAGCTTTCACAAGCCGATAGCCCATTAGAACGCCCTAAACAGCGAATTTCCTCCCTTTGCACACCTTTTGCATATATTTACGCAATATTGACTTTTATGCTATAATCTGTTTGCAAGAGTGTAGTTTTCAGTCTGTACTACGTCCTCGTCTGACGTAAGCACAACCTCTAGAAGCTTAGACGAGGTTCAACGGTACGCCACGGGTTACTATTCGGCCTTGGGTTGCCGTGTAACTGTTTGAATGTTCCTTGTCTGAGGGATTAAGTAGCGTGGACACAGCTCAGTACAAAGATCGCTTGCGCCACTACTTCGATGGAGTCGGTTTTGCTCGCTGGTCTGCTATTTATGGCGAAGCTGAACTCTCCCTCGTCCGTCGTTCTATCCGCACTGGCCACACGCTCATGCTCAACCAGGCGCTTGCGTGGCTCGCGCAGTTGCCCCCGCCCCCAGATCAGCCCAAGGCGCTTGATGCTGGATGTGGCACGGGCCTCTTCAGTCTCGATCTTGCTCGACGTGGCTACCAAGTGACTGCCGCTGATCTTGCGCCGCAGATGGCCCATGCGACGGCTGCTGCTGCTGCGCACGCTGGTCTTCGTGAGCAGATCCATTGCCAAGTGGCCGACCTCGAAACCCTCAGTGGGCGCTACGATCTGGTCGCTTGCTTTGATGTGTTGATCCACTACCCCCCTGAGCCTTTTGTGACGATGTTGAGTCACCTCGCTAGTCTGAGCAAGTCAATTCTCTTCTTCACCTATGCACCTTATAGCCCCTTCCTTGCGGCTTTCCACCGCGTGGGTGGCTATTTTCCTCAAAGTCAGCGCCGCACGACGATCAATATGATCCGTGATGAGTTGGTGCAGCAAACATTGGCCGATTGTGGCATGACGCTGCGCTTCTCGCGCCATATTGGCGTTGGCTTTTACCACACCAACCTCGTTGCTGCCCTGCGTCAGTAACCTTGAACCTTTAGACCGTTGAGCGCCGTCGCTGTCTTCTCTCCACCGTAAGGTTGGTGTAATCTTTTTGTGCCTTTTTCTAGTCTGTTTTCGTAGTACAGAGTTGGTGCTACGCAATCTACCTGAGAGGAGCCCTGATGCGTAAGTTCTTGCTTGGTACCCTGCTTGGCGCAGGTGCCTATCTGCTCTGGCGCTGGTATGAGAGCGAGATTGTGACCGAGTTTGAGGGCATGGTTCATCTGCAGAGTGAACATGACCACTTTCATCTTCACGTAGACCTGCCCCCTGGCTTTACGATTGAACCCGGTGATACGATTGAAATCCTTGAGATGCCGAACATCCAAGGCCATACGCAGGGTGAAGTAAGCTACCCCAGTCGAATCCGTTTCCATCAGGCTAGTCTGTTGCGCCAAGTGTTGGTGAAGCGCAGTAGCCTTGTTGAGTTGAACGAGTTGGTTGAACATCCATAGAGTGGAGTGTGTCCATGGAGCAGATGCCCAATTTGAGCATCACGACCCGCCACGCGCTGCAAGAGGCGATCCTTACGCCGCGCTTTTATACGACCGATGTTGCTGCGATTGATGCTTTTGACATCGAACGCCACGGTTTGGGCGATGAGTTTGAGTGGATCCGTGCGGAGTTTGAGCGCGATTACAATAAGAACCATTTCCGGCGCAATGAGGAGTTTCTGGCTGATTTTGATGCGATGCCCGCTCGCCAACTCTTCATTGAGTTCCTTGAGCGTTCCTGTACCGCTGAGTTTTCTGGCTGTGTTCTCTATGCTGAACTGGCGAAACAACTGAAGCATCGTACCCTGCGCTCGATCTTTCAGTCTATGAGCCGCGATGAGGGTCGCCACGCTGGGTTCCTCAATCAGACCCTCGCTGATCTCAATGTGAAGATTGATTTAGGGGTGCTTCAGAAGCGTAAGCGCTATACCTACTTCCAGCCTAAGTTTGTCTTCTATACCGTCTATCTCTCTGAGAAGATTGGTTATGCGCGCTATATTACCCTGCATCGCCATTTTGAGCAGAACCCCCAGTATCTCATCCATCCCATCTTTAAGTGGTTTGAAGAGTGGTGCAATGATGAGTATCGCCACGGTGAGTTCTTTGCCCTGATGCTGCGTAGTCAGCCCCAGTTGCTGCATACTCCGGCCAACCGCCGCTGGATGCGCTTCTTTATGCTGGCTGTCTATGCCACGATGTATCTCAATGATAGCCGCCGTAGCGAGTTCTATCAGACCCTTGGCCTCGATTGGCGCAAGTTTGACCAAGAGGCTATCTGGCTCTGCAATCGTATCGCTACCCAGGTCTTCCCGGAAGTTATGCCGCTCGAAGACCCCCGTTTCTTCCGTTACCTCGATATGGCTGCTGAGTATGACCGTAAGGCCAATGCGTTGGCTGAACAGGGTGGGCCCCTCAACCTCGCCCGCGCCGCTCAACTCCGCTCTGCACTCGCGCTACGGCTGCTTGCGACCTATCGCCTGCCCGCTACGATGGTGAATCCTGTCACGCGGTGGCAGTCGCTTCCTGGTTTTCCGAGTTACCCCGGTAAGGGGAATTGGCAATCTGTGGCGGCCGCTGATTAGCTGAAAGGCGCTGGGAGGGTGTCCCCCTCCCAGTCCCAACCCCCCAGAATTATGCGCATTATTTTCCTGACCATGGATGGGAACCACGCCGCAGCCCTGCAAACCGCTGCGGCTCGTATGCGTGATGAACACGGTGTCGCGGTTACGATCTGTTGCTATGATGCCGCAACGCTGCGTGATGAGACGGGCTGGCAACGCTTTGAACGCGATCTGAAGGGTGCTGCCTTTGTCTTTGGGGCGCGCCTCTTTGGTGAGGATTATGTTCGTCCTCTGGAGCGCCTGCTCAGCGCTGCCTCGTGTCCTAAACTGATTATTACGTCCAATCCAGCCCTCATGCGCCAAACGAAGATCGGTAAGTTTAGCCTTGAGGCCAAAGATGAGAAAGAAGAGTCTGGTGGCCTCCTGCGCCAGTGGGCCAAGAAGCTGCGTCCCCAAGGCGGGGCCGGTGAGGCGCGCCGCCAGTTGGCTGTGCTGCGTAATCTGAGTAAAGTCCTCAAGCTGATCCCCGGTAAGTCGCGCGATCTCTATACCTACATTGTTTCGCATCAGTATTGGACCAATAGCTCGCCTGAGAATATCTATCGCCTCCTCTGTTTGCTGATTGAAGCCTATGTTCCAGGTCATAAGGGTAAACTTCCTGTTCTTGATCCTATTACCTACCCCGATCAGGCGCTGATTCACCCCGATGCGCCCGCGCCCTTCGAGAAGTTTGCTGAGTATGAGAAGTGGCAGCGGCAGCGCAGTAAGGCGAAGGCCCCGAAGAGCAATGGTAAAAATGGCAGTGCCGTGCCGCCTGCCCCTGGCAGCCGTGGTAGCGTTGGGCTGCTTGCGATGCGTACCGTTGCCCTCAGTGGCAATACCGCCCATGTGGATGCGCTTGTGCGTGCCCTCGAAGCGCGTGGCCTTGAGGCCCGCATGGCCTATGCCTCTGGCCTCGATATGCGCCCCGCAATTGATAGTTTCTTTAGTACCAAGGATGGCCGTAAGGGGAGTGTCACCCCTTCCGTTGACCTTCTGGTGAATGCTTCGGGCTTTGCCCTGGTTGGTGGCCCCGCTGAGAGCCGCCCCGCCGATGCGCGTGAGGCTCTGACTGCTCTTGATGTTGGCTACCTCGCGCCGATTCCGCTGGCCTTCCAGCGCATTGAAGATTGGCGTAATGATTGGACTGGCCTGATGCCGGTGCAGTCGGCCCTCTCGGTTGCTGTGCCAGAACTTGAAGGTGCCGCCGAGCCGCTGATCTACGGTGGCCCCACCTCCGCTGGCAATGGCTGTGTCCCCGCAACGCCTGAGGTGAATCTGATTGCCGACCGTATTGCCCGCCGGGTCGCGCTGCGCCGCACTGCTAATCGTGATAAGAAGATCGCGCTGGTGATCTTTAGCTTCCCGCCCAACCTTGGCAATATTGGCTCTGCGGCCTACCTCGATGTCTTCCGTAGCCTCCACAATATGCTCAAGGCGCTGCGCGATCAAGGCTATACCGTTGAACTGCCCGCCGATGCTGAGGCGCTGCGCCAGATGGTGGTGGGCGGCAATGCGATTGCCCACGGTGCCGATGCAAATGTCGCCGCGATGCTTTCGGTTGAGGACTATCGCCGCCTCTTCCCGGCCTTCACCGAGATTGAGCCCTGCTGGGGCGCTGCCCCCGGTGAGTTGCTGACCGATGGCCGTCGCTTGCGTATCTTGGGCCGCCAGTTGGGCAATGTCTTTGTTGGCGTCCAGCCGCCCTTTGGCTATGAGCGTGATCCGATGCGTATGCTCATGGCCCGCGATGCTGCCCCCAACCACGCCTTTGCTGCCTTCTACACCTGGTTGCGCCATAGCTTTGGGGCCCACGCCGTCGTTCACGTCGGCACCCACGGTGCCCTGGAGTTTATGCCCGGGAAGCAGGTGGGCCTCGGGGCCGATGATTGGCCTTCACGGCTCATTGGCGACCTGCCCCACTTCTACCTCTATAGCGTCAATAATCCCAGTGAGGCCGCGATTGCCAAGCGCCGTAGCGCCGCTACGCTCGTCAGTTACCTCGTGCCCCCCCTGCAACAGGCTGGTCTCTATAAGGGCTTGCGCCAACTCAAGGATAGCATTGATGCCTACCGCCAGCGTCCCGATGCGGGGCTGCTCGAAAGCATCCGCGAGATGGCCGAGAAGCTTGGCTTGGGTAGTGACGAAGCGACCCAGCAGGCTACCGATGATCACCACTATATCGCGGCCCTCAGCCACGAACTGTTGCGGGTTGAAGAGCGCATGATTCCCGCTGGCCTCCACGTCTTTGGCCAAGCTCCCTCTGGTGAGGAACTGGTGGATCTGCTCAATCTGACGGCGACCTTCCAGCGCGTTAAGACCTCGTTGGGTGAGCGTACCCTGCCTGAGTTGGTCGCCCGTGGCCTTGGGCTTGACTATGCCGCGCTGCGTGAGCGGGTGGCTAATGATCTTGAGGCCCAGCACCATTGGCGTCAGATTGAGGAGTTTTGCAAGGAGGCGGTTCGCCGCTTTGTACACCAGAATGATGGTGGGCGCGCTGCTGATCGCTACCTCCACGAAACGGCCCATGTGTCGCAAGGTTCGCTCAATAACCTCTGGACGTTCATGGGGGAACTGCTCAATAACTTGCGTACCAGCAATGAGTTGCAGGGGCTGCTCCACGGGCTCCAGGGTGGCTTTGTACGCCCCTCGCCGAGTAACGATATTGTGCGCGATCCCAGCGTTGTGCCGACCGGGCGCAATGTCTATAGCCTCGATCCCGCCCGCGCCCCCAGCGCCCTGGCCTTCGAGAAAGCTTCGCGCCTCGCCGATGAACTGCTGCTGCGTGCTATGCACGACACCGGCACTATTCCTGAGAGCGTTGCGGTTGTCCTCTGGGGCAGCGATAACCTCAAGAGTGACTGCGAAGGCGTTGCACAGGTGCTGGCGCTGATGGGTGCTCGCCCCGTGCCCGATGAGTTGGGCAATATCTCCGATGTGGTGCTGATCCCTCTGGCCGAACTGGGCCGCCCACGTGTGGACGTGGTGGTGACCGTGAGTGGCATCTTCCGCGATCTGTTGGGCCACCAGATGCGCCTGATTGACAAGGCGGCTCGCCTTGCCGCCTGTGCCGAGGAGCCGCTTGAGGGTAATGCTGTGCGCCGCCACGCGATGGCTCAAGCCGCCGAGTTGGGTATTAGCTTGGAAGAGGCTGCCACCCGCGTCTTTGCCAACGCCCCCGGTAGCTACGGTGCCCACATTAACCATATGGTTGAAAGCGGTGCCTGGGAGGACGATGGCCAGATCGCCGATACCTTTATGAGCCGCAAAGGTTTTACCTTGGGCAAAGGCGGCGAATGGCACGACTCGCGGCCTCTGCTCGAACGTGCGCTCTCCACTGTAGATGTCAGTTTCCAAAACATTGACAGCTTTGAGGTCGGCATCACCGACATTGACAACTACTACGAGAGCCTTGGCGGCATGGCCAAGAGCATTGAGCAGGTGCGTGGCAAACAGCCCACTATCCTCGTCTCCGATGCGGTCAGCACGGGGGCCAATCGTGTTGGTTCGCTCAACCAGATGGTACGCCTCGAAACCCGTGCCAAACTGCTCAACCCCAAGTGGTACGAAGCGATGCTCTCCCACGGTTACGAAGGTGCGCGCGAGATCGAAGCGCGCGTCAACAACACCTACGGCTGGAGTGCCACGACCAATAGCGTTGAGAGTTGGGTCTACCAGGGTGTTGCCGAGACCTATGTGCTCGACGAAGAGATGCGCGAGCGCATGGCTAAACTCAACCCCCACGCTGCCGCAGGCATGGTTCGCCGTCTGCTTGAAGCCAACGGACGCGGCTTCTGGGACGCCGACGAAGCCACGCTCGACCGGCTGCGTGAAGTCTACGAAGACCTTGAAGATCGTCTCGAAGGTGTTGGTGTTAGTGCGTAGGTAAGGGTGCGCGCGGGAACCCGCTTCCCGCGCACCAGACGGAGGCTTAGGGGCTGGGCTCCCAAGTAACCCTTCTGGCGGGGGCTTGGGGCAAGGCCCCCAATCCTCCTTCACGGATGCCCAAACCAGGTTTGATACAAAATTTGAGGAGATAGAGCATGAAACGTGTGCGCGTTACCCCTGAACAGATTGATCACTACAACAAACCGGGCCCCCGCTACACCAGCTACCCCACGGTGCCGATCTGGAGCCATGATTTTGGTGAGGCCGACTACCGTGAGGCCTTGACAAGTGTTGCTGCGAGCCCCGATGATACCCTTTCGCTCTATGTTCACCTGCCCTTCTGTGCTGAGCGTTGCGCCTACTGTGGTTGTAATGCGACGGTGACGCGCCACGAGCATGTGATTGACACCTATCTCGATCATGTGGAGCGTGAGCTTGAAATTGTGGCGCCGCTGCTCGGTCAGCGCCGTCGGGTGGTGCAGATGCACTGGGGCGGCGGTACGCCCAACTTCATCAACGAGGCCCAGTCGCGCCGCCTTATGGCGATGCTTGACGCCGCCTTTGATATCGATCGCGACGAAGAGCTTTCGCTCGAAATGGATCCGCGCATCGGTACCCGCGAACAGGCGATCTTCTACCGTGAACTGGGCTTCAACCGCGTCAGCCTGGGGGTACAGGACATCGACTCGCGGGTGCAGGTTGCCATTGGTCGCATCCAGCCCTTTGAGAATACTGCGGCACTCTTCAATGCCTGCCGCGAAGTGGGCTTCAGCAGCGTCAATATTGACCTCGTCTATGGCCTGCCCTACCAGAGTGGCGAGGTCTTTGGCGATACACTTGAAGCAGTGATCAACCTACGCCCCGACCGTATCGCATGCTTCAGTTATGCCCACCTGCCCAATTCGCGCTCCAACCAGAAGCATGTTGATGCCACTGGCCTGCCGACGCCCTACGCCAAGTTTGGCCTCTTCCAGCAGAGCGTTGAGACCTTCACCGATGCCGGGTATGACTGGATCGGCCTCGACCACTTTGCCCTCTCGAGCGATGAGATGTCCCAGGCTGTGCGTGAACGGCGTCTGCGCCGCAATTTTATGGGCTACACACTGTTGCCCGCCAGCCACATGGTCTCCTTGGGCGTCAGTTCCATTGGCGATCTGGGTGGTTGCTTCATCCAGAACGACGTGGGCCTCGGACGCTACCAGAAGAGCCTTGCTGCCGGTAAGCTGCCCGTGGTGCGCGGCATGCGCCTCACCCCCGACGATCACAATCGCCGCGCCGCGATTATGCACCTGATGTGCAACCTTGAGTTGCCCAAGCATATGATGAAGGACGAAGGTATGCTCGACTCCTACGAGCGCGTCGCGGCTCACGCAATTGACGGCCTCGTTGGGGTAGAAGCCGAGCGCCTCTTCGTCACCGACCTAGGACGCTACTTTATTCGCAACCTCTGTATGGAATTGGATGCTCACCTGAGCCAGACCGCCGGACGGCCCATCTTCTCGAAGACGGTGTAGAGGAACAGGGGAACAGGGAACAGGGGAACAGGGGAACAGGGGAACAGAGAACAGGGGAACAGGGGAACAGGGGAACAAAGAACAGGGAACAGGAGAACAAAGAACAGGGAAACAGAGAACAGGAGAACAAAGAACAGGGAAACAGAGAAACAATCGTGAGATAGCCAGATATTGCTCTGGTTCAGTAAACCATCATTCGCGGGTCTGTTCGTCTGTTCTTCCGTTCAGTTGTTCTTCTAGAGTCTGTTCTTCTCTGGTTGCGCCATAGGTAGTGCCGACGTTAGTCGGCTGAGGTCACCAACAACCCCCGGATGCCGACTAAAGTCGGCACTACGACGGTAAAGCTACAAGCGTCTTTCTGAAATCATCCCTTACCAGCGGAGTGCCGACTTATGGTCTTCCAGAAATTAATCCGGTGTCGCGGCACGGACTAGACCTGATAGATATGCCAGATCTGCGAGGTCTGGTTAGCGGATTATTTACTGGAAGACCATTAGTCGGCACCCAATGGCAACCTACGACCTCAGCCGACTAACGTCGGCACTCCGTCGGAGGCCAAACGTTCATCTGTTCATCTGTTCCTTAGTTCCTCTGTTCCTTAGTTCCTCTGTTCCTCATCGAGTAGCCCATTGAATCACAAGGACTTGTCATGCGTTTGCGACCGTACCATCTGATCATCTTGCTCATCGTTGCCTTGCTGTTGACTGCGTGTGGTGGTGCTCCTGCCGCACAGCCACCCGCTGCGCCCCCTGCCGAGCCGACGACCGCCCCGGCTACTGAGCCTGAGTCCGAAACAGATGCCACTGAGCCCGAAACAGATGCCACTGAACCTGATGCGACCGAAGAGCCTGCTACCGAGCCCACTCCTGACGAGCCGGAGGTGGTTGAGCCGGTTGCTGGTGGGCGGGTTACCCGTGCGATGACGACTGAGCCGACTGGCCTTGATCCGGCGGGGGCTCAGGGTTCGGGCCAGAATGTGGTGCTGCCCTACATCTTTGATACCCTGGTGGCCCAAGACAGCCAGAATGTGATCCAGCCCTTCTTGGCTGAAAGCTGGGAAATCTCGGATGATGCGACCACCATTGACTTCTTTTTGCGCGAGGGGATCACCTTCCACGATGGCACGACCCTGGATGCAGCGGCAGTTGTTGCCAGCTTCGAGCGTCTGATTGGCCCCGATAGCACCTCGCCTATGGCCAATAGCCTGAGTGCGGTGACTGAAGTTGAGGCGCTGGATGATCTGACCGTGCGCTTTACGTTTGATGAGCCTTCGGCCATCTTCTTCACGACGCTTACCTCGCCCTACTCTGGTATTACCAGCCCAAGTGCGGTTGAGGCGCTTGGCGATGAATTTGCCCAGCAGCCGGTGGGCAGTGGCCCCTTCATGCTCAAGAACTGGGATCCGGGGATTGAGTTGGTGCTTGAGCGTAATCCTGATTATGCCTGGCCCCCGCCGATGGTTTCTAACCCCGGTGCGCCCTACCTCGAGGAACTCTCCTTCAAGGTGGTACCCGATGCTGCAACCCAACTCACGGCCTTGCGTGCTGGCGAAGTGGACATCATCTTCCTCAATCAGCCCGATCACATCACCCGCCTGCGCCAGAGTGGTGACGCAACCCTCGTGCCGGTCAGTCTGAACAGCTTGGTCTACCTGGGCTTCAACACTGTCAAGCCCCCCTTCGACAACCTGCTTGTGCGCCAAGCCATTTCCCACGCGATCAACAAAGAGGATATTGTGCTGGCCGCTGTGGGTGGTGAGGGTGCCCCTGCCTTTGCGCCGCTGGCTACGACCTTCCCCGGCTTTGATGCCTCGCTGCAGGAGCTTGAGTTGGCTTACGATCCCAACATGAGCGCCGAGTTGCTCACTGAGGCCGGTTTGACCCAGGACGCCAGTGGGATTTGGAGTTTTGAGGGCGAGCCCCTGGCTCTGACGCTGCTGACCTTCACCCGTGCGCCCAACCAGGATGTAGCGACGGTCATTCAGGCCCAACTGAGCCAGATTGGTGTGCCGGTCGAAATCCAGCAGTTTGATGCGCCCGCCGCTGGCCGCGCCGCTGTGGCTGGTGAGTACGACCTGCTGATCTGGCGCTACGATTGGAATGACCCCGATGTGCTTGCGATGAATCTCAGTTCCTCACGGATCGGTAGCACCAATCGGGTCGCCTACAGCAACCCCGAAGTGGACGAACTGCTCGCCGAGGCTGTCCGTGAACTGGATACCGCTCGCCGTGCCGAACTCTACCTAGAGGCCCAGCGCCTGATTATGGCCGATGCGCCATGGCAGCCGCTCTACACTCCGCTCGATATGTTGGCGGTGAATCCCAATTTGGAAGGTATTGTCGTCAGTGGAATGGGCCGTATCTTGATGAACGACGCTACCTTGCGGTAGGTGGTTGCTGGGGAAGGGCAGGCACCCTTCCCACTGGTTCGTGTCGTTTTGGCGGCGAATCCGCCAAAACGACACGAAAGTAAGGGATAGGTACAGGCGACTTTACAGTTTGGAGGTATTCAGCGCATCCTGATACCGCAAACTTATTTTCTATTTTCTCGTTTCTGTATCCTTCCCTAAGGTTAGGAATGAGCTCCCATGCTGCGCTTTTTGGCTCGTAGGCTCGTCGGTGCCTGCTTGGTGATGTTGGCGGTAAGCTTCTTCACCTTTTTGTTGCTTGATCTGGCACCGGGCGATGCCGCCGATACCTTGATTGGCGATGTAGCCACGGTTGAGCAGCTTGAAGCCCTGCGGCACCAGCTTGGCCTGGATGTGCCGCTACCGCTGCGCTATGGCCAATTTTTGGTTGGGGCCATGCAGGGCGATCTTGGCGTCTCGGTTATCTCTGGGCGGCCTGTGGCCAAGTTGGTGGCGGAGCGTTTTGCCTATACCCTTTGGCTGTCGCTGGCAGCCATGACGGTGGCGGTGGGGCTTGGGGGGCTGGCTGGAGTTGCGGCTGCCGCGCAGCCCCGTGGCTTCGTTGATCTGGTGATTATGGGCATGATTACGCTTGGTCAAGCGTTGCCTACCTTCTGGTTGGCCCTGATGCTTATGCTCGTCTTTGGCTTGACCCTGGGCTGGGTGCCGATTATTGGTGGCGGAACCTTGCGCCATATGATTTTGCCTACCGTTGCGCTCTCGCTGCCCGCTGCGGCGGTGATTGCCCGTTTGGTGCGCTCGAGTCTGCTTGATGTGAAAGGGGCCGACTATGTGCGTACTGCGCGGGCGAAGGGCTTGGGGCCAGTGGCGGTCTGGCGGCGCCACCTGCTGCCCAATAGCCTCGTGCCAGTTATAACGATGATGGGCCTCTATTTGGGCCAGATGCTCGGTGGTGCTTTTATTGTTGAAACTATCTTTGGTTGGCCTGGTTTGGGGCGCTTGATGGTGCAGGCCATCTTCGACCGCGATCTGCCGGTGGTGCTGGGCGCGGTGCTGCTGATTGCTGTGATTGTGCAATTGTTGAACATTATGGTTGATTTGGCCCACGCTTGGCTCGATCCACGGGTTGGTGCCGAAGCGGTCTGATGGTAGTGATGAGTGACGAGTGACGAGTGGCAGTCGTTCGGTGTGCGTAGTCTCTGGGGAGTAAGCGATGACGGTGCAGGTAGAAGCAGGACGGCAACGCGAGCTCGGATCCGCCTATGAGCAGTCTTGGGGCCAACGTGCCTTGCGGGTGCTGCGTGGTTGGCTGGCTTGGATTGCGCTGCGTCTCAATCTCTGTGTGGGTGGTCTGCTGGTGGGCGGATTGCTCCTCACGGCCCTCTTTGCGCCCTTGATTGCCCCCGCTGATCCCTTTGCGATTGCGCCGACTGAGCGCCTGCGCCCGCCAAGTTTTGCGCACCCCTTTGGTACCGATAGCCTGGGCCGCGACCTCTTTAGCCGCGTGGTCTATGGCGCCCGCACTGCCCTCTATATGACAGTGCCAGCCGTCTTGATTGCCTCTATCTCCGGTATCTTTATGGGCCTGTTGGCTGGGTACTACGGGCGGCTCTTTGATCAGATCTTTTCGCGGGTGATGGATGCGTGGCTCGCTTTCCCTGGCCTGTTGCTCGCCGTGGTGATGGTTGCACGCATGGGGCCGTCACTCACCACGACGGTGATCGCCTTGGGGGTGGTTGGGATCCCTGGCTACTACCGGCTTACGCGCAATGGCACTCTCTCGGCGCGCCAGATGCCCTACATTGAGGCTGCGACAACCTTGGGGTTGGGTGATCTCCGCATTATGTTGCGCCATATTCTGCCTAATCTCGCTTCGCCCCTGGTTGTGCTGGCCACATTGCGTTTGGGCACGGTGCTGCTGGCGGGTGGAGCCCTCAGTTTCATCGGCCTGGGTGCTCAACCACCAACTGCCGAATGGGGTTCCCTGCTGGCCGCTGGGCGCGACAAGATGGAGGAGGCGTGGTGGTTGGCGTTCTTTCCCGGTATTGCGATTACCGCTAGTGTGATGGGTTTTAACCTGCTTGGTGATGGGTTGCGCGATCTGCTGACCCCCGACCAGTCTATGGCCCGAAAAAGTCTAAAGGATTAGGTAGCCTATGCAGAGCTATGATGTGATTATCGTTGGTGCTGGAATCAGTGGTATGAGTGCCGCCTACACGCTCTACAAGCGTGGCCTAGAGGTGCTTGTGCTTGAGGCCAGTGCTGAAGTTGGTGGTGCGATGCGTAGCCACGTTACGGCTGATGGCTACACGTTTGACTGCGGTCCTAATACGCTGGCAACGCGTGATGTGCGCCTCTGGAGTGATTTTGGTGATTTGGGGCTGCGCCGCCAGATGATTGTTGCGGGACGCTCGGGCAAGCGGCGCTATTTCCTTCAGCATGGGAAGCCGCTTGAGATTCCTAGTTCGCCAGTGGGCTTGGTGCGTACCCCCCTGTTGCCCTTCGCCGCCAAGCTACAGATGCTGCGCGAGCCCTTTGTGCCGCGTAGCGGGAGCCCCGATGAGAGCGTGGCGAGCTTCTTCTCACGGCGGCTTGGGCCCGAGGCCATGCAGCGCCTCGTTGATCCCTTTGTCTCGGGTGTCTATTCAGGTGACCCGGAGGCTATGTCGGTCAAGGCGGCCTTTCCGAGCCTCTGGGAAGCCGAACGCCGCGCCGGGAGTGTGATCAAGGGGATGCTCAGCGGGCAGCCCAAAGCACCCAAGGATACGCCCAAAGAGCCCAAGATGCGGAGTGTGACCTTCAGTTTCCAGGGGGGCATCGCCACATGGCCCACAGCAATTGCGCGTACCCTTGGCCCCCAACGGGTCTGGAGCCAAGCCCGGGCGAGCGATATTTTCCAAGAGGGTGGCCTCTGGCGTGTGGTGGTCGAGCGGGCCGATGGCCCCGCTGCAACCGTCGAGGCGCGAGCGGTCATCTTGGCAACTCCCGCCTTCAATGCTGCTGAGTTGGTGACAGAACTGGATAAGCCCGCTGCTACGGCCCTGCGCGAGATTCCCTACTCCTCAATGGCTGTTGTCAACCTGGGCTACCGCCGCAACCAAGTGGCCCATCCGCTGGATGGCTTTGGCGTGCTGGCCCCTTCGTGCGAAAAGCGCAACTTCTTGGGCATTCTCTGGGCCTCTAGCCTCTTCCCACCCTTTGCACCCGCCGATCGGGTCTCGACTATCACGCTTATGGGTGGGGCACTCAATCCAATTCGCCCAGAGCAGAGCCGTGAGGAGTTGATTGCCAGCGCCATCCGCGATAACGAACAGGTATTGGGGGCAAGTGGCGAACCTGAAGTTGTTCACTATACCCGCTGGCCCACGGCCATCCCACAGTACAACTTTGGCCACGATGAGCGCATCGCTACTCTGGAGCGGCTCGAACAGACCCGCCCGGGCATCTATTTTCTTGGTAGCTACCGTGGCGGCGTTGGGGTGCCCAAATGCTGGAAGAATGCCGTCGAGTTGGCCGACCGCATCGCCGATACGTTAGTGCCCCATCCTGTACAGGTTACTGTTGAGTAGGTTTATACCCTAAGAGGCTGTCTGAAAAGTCTATGAACTGGCGTTGGAGTGCCGGCTTTAGCCGGCTAAAGCCGGCACTCCAACGCGCACCACGTAGCATGGTATGGCACTGAAACCCTTTTCAGACAACCCCTAAGCGACCTTTGTACACCCTATGACCATCTTCAAAAATTTCCGCCTCGGCCTGCTGCACGTTGCAGTAGCGATCACCCTGGTACCGATTACCGGGGTACTCAATCGGATTATGATCCATGAGATGGGCATCTTGGCTACACTTGTGGCCTTGTTCATCATTTTGCCCCCTCTGCTTTCGCCCTTACAACCCATCTTGGGCCAATATTCCGATCACCACCCGCTCTTTGGTTATCGGCGCACGCCCTACATCGTCCTTGGCTTCTTGCTCTGCATTGGCGGCGCCATGCTCACCCCCTTCGCCGCCCTTGCACTGGGTGGAAACTTCTGGCCATCGTTACCCTTCGCCTTCATGGCTTTCTTCATCTGGGGCTTGGGCTACAACCTGGCAGTGGTTTCGTACCTCTCGTTGGCGAGTGACCTCTCGAATGAGGGGCAACGCTCGCGCACCATTGCGGTGATGTGGTTCATGATGCTCTCTGGGGTGATCTCAACTGCCATTTTGACTGGACGGGCGCTCGATCAATATTCGCCCGAACAGTTGGTGCGCGTCTTCTTGACTGCGGGCATGGTTTCGCTGACCCTCGCCACCGTGGGGATTGTTGGCCTAGAGCCGCGCAATGCGACCAAGAGGAGTGGCGATCGTCACAGCTTCCGCGAGGCGATTGGTGCGGTGATCGACAACCCCCACGCCCGCGTCTTCTTCATCTACTTGATCATGCTGCTCTCGGCGATTATGGGCCAGGATGTACTGCTGGAGCCCTTTGGGGCCGCTGCATTTGACATGAGCGTGCGTGAGACAACCCAGCTTACCGCCTTCTGGGGTGGTGCCACAATGTTGGCCCTACTGCTGCAAGGCGTTCTCTTTAGCCGCTTTATGACCAAGAAGACCGGCGCAATGATCGGGGCGATTGTGGCGGCATCGGGCTTCGGCTTGATTGCGTTGAGTGGCATTTTGCAATTCCAGCCACTCTTTGTGCCCGGCATCATCGTGCTGGGGCTGGGCACAGGCATTGCCACCACTACCAACTTGGCCATGATGCTCGACATGACCACCCCAACCAACGTGGGGCTCTACATCGGGGCTTGGGGGGTTGCCGATGCAACCGCCCGTGGCTTGGGTAATCTGACGGCGGGCGCGGTACGTGACATAGTGACCTTCACGTTTGGCAGTCCCATCGGGGGCTACATCACCGTCTTCCTTCTGGAAGCGACCATTCTCTGTTTGGCTCTTATTCTGCTGCGTCGCATTGATGTGACCGCGTTCCAGAGCGAACAGCAGAGCGTGACCACCCTGATCGCAGTGGCGGGTGATGCATAGGGCATCTACCTGAAACCCAATCTTCTAGGAAGGGTTTGTAGCCACTTTACAGTTTGCGAGGACGCGAGGACGCGAGGACGCGAAGCTCTCGCCGCTTCGCCTCACGCATCCTCGCAAGATGGTAAAGCAACCTTCTGCTGGTTATCCTCTTCCCTAATGTACGGCAGGTAAGCGACAAGGACTGAACTATGAAACTCGTTCTGGCTGGACTTGACCACACCACGGCGCCGGTAGAGATTCGTGAGAAATTGGCCTTTAGTAGCACGGACCTCCCCCAAGCCCTCACTGCGCTCACAACCCCCCAGGCGGGTCGTCCGCCACTCCTTTCCGAAGCGGTCATCCTTTCGACATGCAACCGCGTCGAGATCTATGGGGTCGCTCAAGAGGCGCTCAATGCCCAGAGCCTAGTGCCGTTTTTGGCTGAGTTCCACGCCCTTGAGGATCACGAGTTCGCTCATGCGCTCTTCTTCTTTGACGATGATGCGGTAGCGCGCCATCTTTGCGCTACGTCGGCTGGCTTGCGTTCGTTGGTACTCGGTGAGGCCCAGATTCAGGGTCAGGTACGTCAGGCGTATGAGTTTGCCCAGGCGAGTGGCGCGGTTGGCCCGGTGCTGCACCGCCTCTTCCAGAATGCTTTGACGGCGGGCAAGCGGGTACGCACCGAGACGGCCCTGGGTCAAGGGGCGGCGAGTGTATCGCAGGCCGGGGTTGAGTTGGCGCGCCACCGCTTGGGTGAGCTCGCGGGTCGGGCGGTGTTGCTGGTTGGTGGTGGTGAAGTGAGTGAATTAGCCGCCCAAAACCTGCTGGCTAACGGGGCCGACTCGTTGATGATTATCAACCGTACCGCCTCGCGCGCCCGTGAGTTGGCCGAACGCTACAATGCGACCGCCCATAGCTTCGATGAATTGCCCGGCTGCTTGGCGCGTGCCGATATTGTGATCAGTTCGACCGCAGCGCCGGTGACGATCATCTTCCGCGAGCAGGTCGCGATGGCGATGGAGTCCAAGGTGCAGGCCCGTAGCGTTGGGGGCAGTAGCACGCCGCCTGCGATGCTGCTGATTGACCTTGCGGTGCCGCGTGACATTGCCTCCGATGTGGGCGATCTGCCGGGGGTACACCTCTGCACCGTTGACGACCTGCAAGAGGTGGTGCGGGCGACGCTGGGCCAGCGGGCGATTGCGGCAGCGATTGCTGAGGCGATTGTTAATGAAGAGGCTGCCGAGTTCTTGGCTTGGTGCAAAACTCAAGATGCTGTGCCGGCGCTGACCCGTCTGCGTGAACACGCCGAGCATATGCGGAATTCTGAGTTGGAACGTGCGCTCAGGCGCTTGCGCGATCTTTCGCCGGAACAGCGTACGGTGGTGGAGGGCCTGACGCGCAGTTTGGTCAATAAGCTGTTGCATACGCCTACGTGCCGCTTGCGTGCCGCTGCCGCCCAGGGCGATGGCCAGCGCTATGCGGCTTTGGTTGCTGACCTGTTTAATCTGGAGACGCTATGAACCGTTCGCTTATTCTCGGTACGCGTGGTAGTAAGCTCGCCTTGGCCCAGTCGGAGATGATGGCCGCAACGTTGCGGTCACTCCATCCCGGCCTTGCGGTTGAGTTGCGGGTGATCAGCACTCAGGGTGATCGGGTGCTTGATGTGGCCCTTTCGGCGGTTGGGGACAAGGGCTTGTTTGTGAAGGAGTTGGAACAGGCGCTGCTGGCCAATGAGGTGGATTTCTGTGTCCATAGTTGCAAGGATCTGCCCTCACAGTTGCCTGAGGGCTTGACCCTAGCGGCGTTTCCTGAACGGGCCGATCCACGCGATATTATTGTGAGCCCATTGAAGGAGCAGGGCCAAGCACTCGATCTCACCAACTTGCGTCAGGGCGCGGTGGTGGGCACGAGTAGCTTGCGCCGCGCCTGCCAACTGCGGGCTTTGCGCCCCGACTTGGAGCTACGCGATGTGCGTGGCAATGTGGATACCCGGCTACGCAAGTTGGCCGAAGGTCAGTACGAGGCGCTCGTGCTGGCTACGGCGGGCTTGGTGCGCTTGGGCCTCTTGCAGAGCGACGGCACGCTTACGAGCGACGGGACAACGTTTGTAGGCCACGCGTTGGCCGCCGAGCAGATGCTGCCAGCAGTAGCCCAGGGTTCGTTGGCCATCGAGTGCCGCGCTGATGATGCAACAACGCTCGCATTGTTGGCCCCACTCGATCATGCGGCCACCCGCGCAGCAGCCTTAGCCGAGCGCGCCTTCCTGCGTCGTCTTGAGGGTGGCTGCCAAGTGCCGATTGCCGCCTACGCCAAGCTTGCCGACGACGTATTGACCCTACGTGGTCTCGTGGGTTCGCTTGACGGCACCACCATTGTACGCGGCGAACACAAGGGTAGCACAAGCGAAGCCGAGGCAATGGGCACAGCCCTAGCAGAAGCATTGATCGCCCAGGGTGCCGAACGCATCCTCGCGGAGTTGGCAAGTAGCCGGTAGGTGCAAAGGGAAGAATACAGAAACGAGAAGATAGAAAATAGGCATGCAGCGTCAGGATGCGCTGCATGCCTCCAAAACGGCGTGTGGGCGGAACGTAGTTCCGCCCACACGCCACAGGAAGAGCAATGAGTGAGAGACAACCGCTGGCGGGCTTGCGCGTCCTGATTACGAGGGCAGCAGGACGCGCCGATGGTATGGCCGCACGCCTGCGGGATTTGGGAGCGGAACCGTTGGTTCACCCTACGATTGCCTATGCGCCACCGGAGGATACGGAGGCGCTACGGGCCGCGCTGGAACGGCTTGAAGCAGGGTTCTATGAGTGGCTCATGTTGACCAGTATCACAGCGGTTGAGGCGGTGGCCAATGGTCTGAGTGGGCGCAAGTTGGGTGAGCGGATTTCGCTCAAGCTTGGCGCGGTGGGGCCAGCCACGGCTGCCGCCTGTGAACAACTGCTCGGTGTGCAGGTGGCGGGCGTGCCTGAGCGCTTTACGGGCGATGAACTGGCTTCGGCGTTGGGCGATCCGGTGGGGCGACGGGTGTTGCTGCCCAATGCCGATATTGCCCGCCCGGCCCTCGAAGAACGCCTGCGGACGGCGGGGGCGCTGGTAGATCGCGTCATCGCCTACCGTACCGTGCCCGCCCCCGGGGGCGCGGAGTTGGCGACTACCATGGCGGACGGCAAGGGCTGGGTGGTGACGCTCAGTAGCCCTTCTACCGCCCGCTTTCTGTTGGCTCAACTGGGGCCATCTAGCAGCACTGCTTTGCAACACGCCCTGATTGCCTGTATTGGCCCGACTACCGCGAACGCATGCCGCGAACTGGGGCTTACGCCTACGGTTGTCGCGGAAGCCTATAGCGAGGAGGGTCTGTTGCGTGCGTTGGTGGAGTATGTGCAGGGGGTAGACGGGGGAACCTAGTTCCCCCGTCTACCCTCTATGGGAAGGAATGAGGTTATGGGCTTTCCCTCTGTTCGCCCGCGTCGTTTGCGCCGGACTACTGGCTTGCAGCGCATGGTGCGCGAGACGACGTTGCGTGTTGACCAGTTGATCGCACCGCTCTTCATCCGCCATGGTGAGGGCGTGAGTCGGAAGATTGTCTCGATGCCTGGCCATAACCAACTCTCGGTGGATATGGCGGTGCGCGAGGCTGAGAGTATTGCTGAGTTGGGGATTCCGGCGGTGCTGCTCTTTGGTATTCCCGCGAAGAAGGATGCCCTGGGCAGTGAGAATTTCGATCCCGAAGGGATTGTGCCCCAAGCCGCCTATGCGATTAAAAAGGCTGTGCCTGAATTGGTTGTGATTTCGGATATGTGTTGCTGCGAGTATACCGATCATGGCCATTGTGGGATTATCAATGTACCGGGGGTGCCCGGCTACGATGAGCGGCTTGCAGAGGGCTATCTGCTCAATGATCCTACGTTGGAGTTGTTGGGCAAGGCGTCGGTGGTGCATGCCCAGGCGGGTGCCGACATTATTGCGCCTTCGGGTATGATGGATGGTATGATCAGTACCATTCGTAGTGCCCTGGATAATGCGGGGATGGAGCATACGGTGATTATGAGCTATGCCGCCAAGTATGCTTCCGCCTTCTATGGGCCGTTCCGTGATGCTGCTGAGAGCCCGCCTGGCTTTGGCGATCGCAGCAACTACCAGATGGATCCGGGCAATGCCCGTGAGGCGATCCGTGAGGTGGAACTTGATGTGGAAGAGGGCGCGGATATGTTGATGGTCAAGCCTGCGTTGGCCTACCTCGACGTTATTCGGCAGTTGCGCGACCGCTTCGAGTTGCCGTTGGCTGCCTATCAGGTGAGTGGCGAGTTCAGCATGGTCAAGGCCGCCGCAGAGCGCGGTTGGCTCGATGAGCAGCGTACCGCCATGGAGAGTCTGACTAGTATTGCTCGCGCCGGGGCCGATATGATTATTACCTATTGGGCTAAAGATGCTGTGAAGTGGATGCGCTAAAAGGAGAACAGAGGAACTGAGGAACAAATGAACAGAATAACCGAGGAACAGGTAAGTAGCATGCTTGCATTTCTGTTCTCTGTTCTGAGGAACCGAGGAACAAATGAACAGAGCAACAGAGCAACAGGTAAGTAGCATGCTTGCATTTCTGTTCTCTGTTCTTCTGTTCTCTGTTCTTCCTATTCTTCTGTTGCTTGCTTAAGGCTTAAGGAGTTACCATGACTAAACCAATTCTCGCCGCGTGCCGCCGTGAACCAACTGACCATACGCCGATCTGGTTGATGCGGCAGGCGGGGCGCTATATGTCGGTCTATCGGGAGGTGCGTGAGCGCCACGGCTTTTTGCAGATGGTCAAGATCCCTGAGGTTGCGGCGGAAGTGACGTTGCAGCCGATTACCGCCTTTGGGATGGATGCGGCGATTATCTTTGCCGATATTTTGCCGCCACTTGAGGGCTTGGGTATCCATTTGACCTTTGAGAAGGGTGAAGGGCCGGTGATCCACAATCCCATCCGCACCCCTGCCGACATTGAGGCGCTGAAGCCCTACGATGCTGAGACCCATTCGGGCTATACGCTTGAGGCGTTGCAGATTGTGCGCCGCGAATTGCCCGAGACGACAGCACTCTATGGCTTTAGTGGTGCGCCCTTTACCTTGGCGAGCTATGCGATTGAGGGCGGCGGTAGCCGTGAGTATCGCCGCACCAAGGCGATGATGTATAACGATCCGGCCAATTGGCATAAGCTCATGGATCGTTTGACCGATATGGTGATCAACTACCTCGAAGCCCAGGTTGCGGTTGGTTGTGATGTCGTGCAGATCTTCGACTCGTGGGCTGGTTCGTTGGCCCCCGATGATTTCCGTGAGTATGTGTTGCCCTATGTGCAGCGTGCGGTACGCACCACCCAAGAGCGCACCAAGGCGCCGGTGGTCTATTTTGGCACCGATATGAACGGCATGCTGCCGATGCTGCGCGAGACGGGGGCCGATGTGTTGGGCCTCGATTGGCGGGTTCGCCTGGAGGATGGTTGGGCCCAGTATGGCCACGATGTGGCGATCCAGGGCAACCTCGATCCGATGGCGTTGCACGGTTCGTGGCCGGAGATCGAACGCCGCGCCAAGATGATTCTGGATCAGGCCGCTGGGCGTCCCGGTCATATCTTCAACGTCGGCCACGGTATCCTCACCGAGACGCCGGAAGATAATGTGCGGCGGCTGGTTGAGTTTGTGCAGAATTATCGTTACCAGGGGTAAACCCAGGGTTTACGTTTACCTTTGCTGCTTGCGGGTTGGCGGCTGTGCCGCCAACCCGCAAGCAGCAAAGGTAATGCATGTGGGGCTACGCCCCAAACCCTTGTTGTTGCGCGTGGACGGCGAAGCCGTCCACGCGCAACAACAAAGCATCCCATTATGAGGAGAAAAAATGACTGAACGATACCAGAAGTCCCAAGAGCTTTTTGCTGCCGCACAGCAGGTGATTCCGGGTGGCGTGAATTCGCCGGTACGGGCCTTTCGTGGGGTGGGTGGCTCGCCCATTTTTTTTGCGAAGGGCGAGGGTTCGCGCTTGACCGACGTGGATGGCAATAGCTACCTTGATTATGTGCTTTCGTGGGGGCCGTTGCTGTTGGGCCATGCCCATGCGGCGGTAAACCAGGCGATTAGTGATCAGGTGGTGTTGGGGGCTAGTTTTGGTGCCCCGACAGCGCAAGAGACAAAGCTGGCCGAGCAGGTGATTGGCTTGGTGCCCTCGATTGAGCAGGTGCGTTTTGTCAATTCGGGTACCGAAGCAACCATGAGTGCGCTGCGTTTGGCGCGGGCCTTCACGGGGCGCGAAAAAATTCTGAAGTTTACTGGCTGCTACCATGGCCACGCCGATATGCTGCTGGTGCAGGCCGGTTCCGGCGTGGTGACCTTGGGCCTGCCCGATAGCCCCGGCGTGACCGCAGGCGCGGCGGCGGGAACCTTGACGGCGGAGTATAATGATCTTGAGGCGGCAAAGGCGATCTTTGCGGCGCAGGGCAGCGAGATTGCGGCGATCATTGTGGAGCCGATTGCGGCCAATATGGGCTTTGTACTACCGGAGCCCGGCTACCTCGAGGCGCTCTGCGAACTGGCCCATGCCCACGGCGCCCTCTTTATTCTTGATGAGGTAATGACGGGCTTCCGGGTCTCGCCCGGAGGTGCCCAGGTGCATTGGAACCTCAAGCCCGACCTGACCTGCCTCGGCAAGGTGATTGGCGGTGGTCTGCCGGTGGGTGCCTACGGTGGGCGGCGTGATGTGATGCAGCATGTTGCGCCGGCAGGGCCGATGTACCAGGCGGGTACACTTTCGGGCAACCCCTTGGCCATGGCGGCGGGCAGTGCCACGCTGGAGACCGCTTTTACGCCAGTGGAGGGCAAGACGCCCTTTGAGCATGCAGTAGGTTTGGCGGAGGCTTTGGCCAATGGGATGCGCGGCTTGAGCGAAGAGTTGGGGATTCCGTTGCAGGTGGGCCAGGTGGGTACAATGTTTGGCTTCTACTTCCTGCGCGAGGCGGGCATGCATGTGAAGAGCTACGCCGACGCCAAGCAGATGGTTGATGCCGAGCGCTACGCCCGCTTCTTCTGGGCCATGTGCGAGCGTGGAGTCTACTTGGCACCCTCGCAGTTCGAGGCGGGCTTTCTCAGTGCGGCCCATAGCGCCGCCGATGTGGAGCAGACGCTCAGTGCGGCGCGTGAGGCGCTGCAAGCGAAGTGATGAGTGATCGGCTCATCACTTGTTTGTAAACTAGAAACTTTCGTAAAGTGCTATAATAGCCTCAATGAGTGAGGCTTCGCCTCCCCCCAAAAAACTGCTTGTGTTCCACGTTGGCGGCGAAGCCGCCAACGTGGAACACAAGCAGGGTTTGGGGCGTAGCCCCCGAAGATCTCTTCTTCTTTCGTTTGGGCGGCGAAGCCGCCTAAACGAAAGAAAAAAAGAAGGAGTCGTTATGCCGCCAAAGGCTCAGTTCATTCGTGAAGACGGTCTCTACCATTCGTTTTGTGGTCTGGTAAGTGTTGGTTGGTTGTACCAGAAGATCAAAGACAGCTTTTTTCTCATCCTTGGCACCCATACTTGTGCCCACTTGCTGCAAAATACGCTGGGGGTGATGATCTTTGCCCGCCCCCGCTTTGCGGTGAGTCTCTTGGAGGAGGGCGATCTCTCGGCGGCACAGCCCGACATTGCCGAGCAGATCGAGGAGATTAAGCGCGAGCATAAGCCCTCGGTGATCTTTCTGCTCTCTTCCTGCACGCCCGAAGTGATGAAGGTTGAGTTTGAAGGCTTGGCCCATTCGGTCAGCACGCCTGAAACGCCGGTACTCTTTGTGCCCGCTTCGGGTTTGGATTTCACCTTTAGTCAGAGTGAAGACTCGGTACTCCAAGCCTTGTTGCCCTTCTGCCCAGAGGCACCGCCCGAAGATAAGCGCGTCGTCTTTTTGGGTTCGGTCAATGATGCGATAGCCGATGATTTCATGCTGGAGGCGCAGAAGTTGGGCATTCCGGTAGCGGGTTTTCTGCCGTCCAACCATTTCCACGAGTTGCCGCCAATTGGCCCGGGCACGGTGATTGCGCCCTTGCAGCCCTTCTTGCCCAAGGTGGCCAACCTGCTGGTGAATGAGCGCGGTGCGACCGTACTCTCGTCCCTCTTCCCCTTCGGGCCTGATGGTTGCCGCGCCTTCTGGGAGGATTTGGCGGCCCACTTTGATCTCAAGGTTGATCTGGCTGAACGTGAGGCCAAAGCCTGGGAGCGCATCAGCGAGCATACGGCGCTGCTGAAGGACAAGAAGGTCTTCTTTGCCGCCGACACGCTGCTGGAGTTGCCACTGGCCCGCTTTGCCCGTGCGGCTGGGGCGAATGTACTTGAGTGTTCGACGCCCTACATCAATCGACGTTTTCATGCCCGTGAACTTGAGCGGCTTGAGGGGGTACGTCTGGTTGAACAGGCCAACTTCGAGCGCCAATTGCGGAGTATGGCCGACGAGCAGCCCGATCTGGTCATCTCCAATATTATTACCGCCAACCCGCTAATTGGGCATGGCGTCGTGGCCAAATGGGGCACCGAGTTCATCTTCTCACCGATTCACGGCTGGGCGGGCGTCAACATGCTGGTTGGCCTCTTTACCCGCGCCATGCGCCGCCGCGCCAAGCTCGATGCCTTTGAGCTTGAGCCGGTCTGGACGGCTGGGGTGATGCCGAGTATGCCGAGTGGTGAGTTTAGGTTGTAGAGGAGCAATCAATGCGTCTAGCCTACTGGATGTACGAGGGTACGGCCCACCACGGCGTGGGGCGGCTGATGAACTCGATGCGTGGTGTTCATGCAGTTTTTCATGCGCCGCAGGGCGATGATTATGTGACCACCATTTTTACGATGCTTGAGCGCACGCCCGGCTTTCCGCGCATGACGACGAGTGTGGTAAGTGGTACCGATTTGGCGCGGGGGACGATTCGTTTGCCGGAGACGTTGAAGCAGGTTGAGGCGGCCCATAAGCCGGAGTTGATCGTTGTGGTTGCCTCTTGTTCGACGATTCTCTTGCAGGAGAATTTGGAGATTACGGCGCAATCGGCGGGGTTGGATTGTGATGTGTTGATCTATGATGCCAATCCCTATCGTATGCAGGAGACGGATGCGGCTGATGGGCTCTTTAGTGAGTTGGTGCAGAAGTATGCATGTACGCAGCCACTTACGCCCCAGCCGAGTGTCAATATTCTTGGGCCTTCGTCGTTGGGATTTCATGCCCGTCACGATCTGATAAGCCTGCGCCGGATTCTGAAGACGCTTGGGGTTGAGGTGAATGTGGTGGCCCCTTGGGGCGCGACGGTGGACGATCTGCGCCGTCTGCCGGCTGCTTGGCTCACGATTGCACCCTACCGCGAGCTTGGTACGCGGGCGGCAAGCTACCTGCATGAGCAGTTTGGTACTCCGGCGCTGCTTGAAGCGCCGATTGGTGTGCAGCCCACCTTGCGCTGGCTTGAAGCATTGGTTGAAGGGCTCAATGCCCGGGCGGCCCAAGCGAGTGTGACGACCCAGGTGAGCTTGCCTCCACTCACCGCCTTCTCGCTCGACGGCCTCTCGGCCCCCTCCAATGTGCCCTGGTTTGCGCGTACCGCCGATATGGAGAGCTTTGCCGGTAAGTCCGCCTTTATCTTTGGTGATGCGACCCACACGGTTGGGGTGACTAAATTCCTAGCTGATGAACTGGGCATGCCAATTGTTGGTGCGGGAACCTACCTGCTGAAAGAGGCCGATTGGGTGCGTGAGCAACTGGCAGGCTACGTCAAAGCCGAGGATTTCTTGGCAACCGATGAGTTCCAGCAGGTGGCCGATCGCATTTCCGAGCTACGCCCCGAGCTAGTCTGCGGCACGCAGATGGAACGCCACACCGGGCGACGGCACGATCTCAATGTGATGGTGATCTCCCCACCAACCCATATCGAGAACCATCTGCTGGCCTATCGTCCCTTCTTGGGCTTTGATGGGGCCGACGTGATTGCCGATGAGGTCTATACCACCTGTACGCTCGGTATGGAGAAGCACCTGATTGACATGTTTGGCGATGCCGGACTGGACGAGGTGGAACAGGCGCAGCCAGTGGCGAGCAACGGCCATGCAACGAGCAACAGCCAGGCCCATGTTGCGGTAGCGCAGCCAACGGCGACGGCGACGGCAAGTTCCAGTGCCAGTGCAACTGCAACAACCAGCAGTGCTACCACCGTGGTCAACCCGGTCTGGACGCCCGAAGCAGAGGCGACCTTGAAGAAAGTCCCCTTCTTTGTGCGTAACAAGGCACGCAACAACATCGAGAAATACGCCCGCGAGCGCGGGATTGCAACGATTACTGCGGAGGTCTTTTTGGCGGGGAAAGAGCATCTAGGTGCGTAGCGCCTAAGAGGAAGTAGAAACGAGAAGATAGAAAATAGGTTTGCGGCATCAGGATGCACTGCATGCCTTCAAACGGTAAAGTGCCCTGAAATCTTCCCTTAGGGAAGGTTTCATGCCGCTTTACCGTTTGGCCTCCGACGGAGTGCCGACTTTAGTCGGCTGAAGTCGCCGACAACCTCTGGATGCCGACTAATGGTGTTCCAGAAATTAATCCGGTGTCGCGGCACGGGCTAGACCTGATAGATATGCCAGATTTGCGAGGTCTGGTTAGCGGATTATTTACTGGAAGACCATAAGTCGGCACTCC
>NZ_NQWI01000236.1 GCF_002532535.1 Candidatus Viridilinea mediisalina | reverse complement strand
TGGCTATAACGGTTCAAAATGTGCCACCGATTTCGGTTTCATTGTGCCAGTGATTTCGGTTTAAAATGTGCCACTATTTTTGGCATTTTTGCACCAGTATTTCGGTTCGACTTGTGCCAACTTTTTCGGTTCGACTTGTGCCAGTTTGAGAGATCAAGATAAAACTGCTATATCGCAAATAAAAAAGCGTTATGGCCAATACACTTGATCTTATGGACTTAAAACAGATTCTCACACTTCACCTGGATGGATTAAGCAATCGCAAGATTAGCGACATCCTTAGCATTCATCGCAATACAATAAATTCTTATGTGCAGCTATTTAATGCCAGTAAACACAGTAAAGAAGAACTGCTTGCGCTGGAGAACTGCGAACTACTAAAACTTTTCCCATCTCACACAACCATTAAAAATCTGCGCTATAATGAACTGATGCTCTACTTTGAGGCTATGAATCAGCAGCGTGATTATCCCGGATTTACTTTTCTGTTTCATTACAAAGAGTATCGGGATCAGTCAAAAGAGCCATATAGCTACACTCAATTCATGGAGCATTATCATCGAAAGTACCCTAAGGAGAAAGGCTCTATGAAGCTTGAACATAAACCGGGTCATGAAATATATATTGATTTTGCTGGTAAGAAACTTCAGATTGTTAATCGGGAAACTGGCGAGATCACTCCTGTTGAGGTTTTTGTCACCATTTTGCCCAAGAGCCAATATACCTATGTAGAAGCTTGCCTTAGCCAAAAACGTGAAGATTTAATACATTGCATGGCGAATGCATTGTCCTACTATGGGGGCGTCCCTAAAGCCATTGTGTCTGACAATCTAAAATCGGCAGTCACAAGAGCCTGTAAATACGAGCCGGAGATAAATCGCTCATTCAAGGACTTTGCGCGCCATTATAACTGTGTAATTAATCCTACCCGTGGTTACTCTCCACAAGATAAGGCTTTGGTTGAGAATGCCGTAAGTCTTGCTTATCAGCGCATATATTATCCTTTGCGCCATATGACGTTCTTCTCCCTAGAAGATCTGAATAGAGAAATAAGAAGGCTTTTGGACTCCTATAATGATCTTTTGCTCCAGCATCGGCAAGCCAGCCGACGTGAGTTGTTTCAATCCATAGAAAGGGAATGCCTAAAACCCCTTCCAGAGACTTCTTATGAGTTAAAAGATTATCGCAGAGCCAAGGTGCAAAAAATCGGTTATGTCTTTTTTTCACCAGACAAGAACTACTACAGTGTTCCTTACCGCTACATCGGTAGGCAGACTCAAATACAATACACCAAATCAACTGTAGAGGTTTTCTATAATCATGAACGCATTGCCAGCCATAAACGCAATCCTTCTCCGGGAGCCTATACCACAAATGAAGATCATTTGTGCAGCACACATAAAGCTTATTATCAGTGGAGTCCTGATTATTTTAAAGAGAAGGCTTCTAAGCATGGGGAACATGTACTGGCTCTCATTGATGGACTCTTTAATGAAAGTACATATCCCGAAACAGTCTATAAGCGAGCAATGGGCATTATCCAATTGCACCGCGATTACCGCTCAGAACGATTAAACAATGCCTGTAATATAGCCTTAAATGCAGGAACGTACTCTTACAAGCGGATTAAAAACATCCTCAAAAACAATCTGGATAAATACACTGGAAACTTAGAAGATGAAGCACAAACACATATCCCATATCACAGTAATATCAGGGGTGCTTCAGCTTATAAATAGAAATGTAAATCAAGTAAAAATCAAATGTCATGAACAACAATCAAACAGTTGAAAAACTCAAAAAAATGCGGATCAATGCCATGGCTGAATTACACTTACAGCACGTAAAAAACAACCAATTAACAGATGTAACGCCTGATGATTATCTGGCTTTACTTACCGACCATGAATGGGAGGAAAGACAAAACAAGAAAATACAACGATTGCTTAAACAAGCCGGATTTCGCCAAAAAGCCACCATTGCTGACGTGAACTACCAAGCAGGCAGACAACTGGACAAAAACATGTTCCAAAGGCTCTCTTCTCTTGACTTTATTGCAAGAAAGGAGAATCTCATCTTCACTGGGCCTTCTGGAGTTGGGAAAAGCTACCTGGCACAAGCCCTGGCTCATCAGGCCTGTATGATGGAATATAAAGTATCCTATACCATCACCTCACGCTTATTTAAGCGTTTTAAGCTCTCTAAAGTGGATGGCACATACACTAAGGAACTCAACAAGCTCGCAAATACAGATGTCTTGGTGTTAGATGATTTTGGGCTTCAGTCCCTTGACAAACATGATCGTGAAACGCTAATGGATATAATAGATGACCGATACAACCAAAAAACAACAATTGTGTCATCACAAATACCGGTATCTACTTGGTATGACATCATCGGGGAAGGAACAATTGCTGATGCAATACTCGACCGACTGGTAAACTCTTCCCATCGAATCGACTTGAATGGGCCTTCTTTAAGAAGAGATATTTTGAAAGCAGAATAACTTTTTTTTTATAATATTGTATCATCTCTCAGACTGGCACATTTTGACCGAAATACCTGGCACAGTCAGACCGAAATAGCCA
>NZ_NQWI01000044.1 GCF_002532535.1 Candidatus Viridilinea mediisalina | reverse complement strand
CCAATCTCCAATCTCCAATCTCCAATCTCCAATCTCCAATCTCCAATCTCCAATCTCCAATCTCCAATCTCCAATCTACAATCGTAAATGGCATCACTCGTCACTGATACCTGACACCATGTCTGCCAATAGGTCGGCAAGGGGTTGGCGGCGGCCTCTGGCCCAGGCGGCAGCAATGCCAAGGGTATTGGTGTGACTTAGATTGGCAACAAGGTGTTGATGCCAGCGCTCTTCACTCGGCGGCAGGATGGTGTCGAGGGCGGCGCGGAGCCCTTCGGCAGCGCCAAGCCGCTCGGCGGCACACAGATGGTTGCCTGTGGCAAGAGCATGGGCGGCGGCCACTTCGAGCAGCCGGGCGAGGCTGCGCCGATCATGGAGGTCGAGCAAGATGGCACAGGCGCTACGTAGATGGCTGAGAGCCTGCGCTGGATCGTCCATGGCTAGGTTGGCCTGCGCGAGACCAAGGTGGCTCAAGGCGCTGCCGCGCCGGTTGCCAAGTCGTTGGTAGCGTTGTAGCGCTTCGTGGTAGTAGCCTGCGGACTGGGGTGCGTCACCCGCTTCGCGCCAGAGCCACCCCAGATCGCTGAGTGTCCAGGCGCAATCCCGCTCAACGCCAAGCGCCTCGCGCAGATTGAGGCTCTTGTTGAAGAGCGCAGCGGCCTGCTCATACTCCCCGCGCATGCCAGCGGCCCAGCCAAGGTTGTTGTAGCTGAGCGCCACACCGCTGGTATGCCCTGCCGCCTGGTAGAGTTGCAAGCTCTCGCGGTGCAACAACGCGGCAGCATGATAGTCGCCCTGATCGCGCGCAATCCAGCCCAGAGCGTTGAGCGTATAGGCAACACTAAGACGGTCGTTCCGCTGCCGGTAGAGTGCGAGGCTCTGCTCTTGGGCGCTCCGCGCCCCCGCAAAGTCGCCTTGGTCGCGGGCCATCCAGCCTAGTGCCCCGTGGAGCATAGCGGCACTATAGGTGTCGTGGGTACTCTGGGCCAGCGCAAGGGCCGTTTGTAGCTCTGCATGGGCCTGTGGGTAGTTACTCTGGCGTGCGGCAATCCAGGCGAGGCGGTAGTGGGCGCGGATCAGGATGGAGGGCGGGAGCAGCGTTTGGTCGAGAGTGAAGCTTTCGGAGGCGAGTTCTTGCGCTGCGGCATAGTCGCTCTGTTGGTAGGCGAGATCGGCGGCGGCAACTAAGAGCTGCGCCGTTACCTCAGCGGGCAAGGAGGCGCGCAGCGCGAGCGCTGCCTGCGCCCAGTGGCGTCCGGCATCCAATTGCCCCTGCTGCGTCCAATAGGGACTCAGGTGTACCACAAGGGCCGCGAGGGTCATGCCGTCGCGCTGCGTTTGGCTGTAGCTCAAGGCCGCCCGCAGGTTGGCCTCTTCGCGCTCTAGCTTTTGCACCCATGTGACCGATTCCTGACGCCAAAGCGGTGCATCCTGTTGCACATAGCTCAGGTAGTAGGCGGCGTGGCTGCGGGCCAGGCGCAGGCGTGCTGCGGTGGAGAGTTGTTCATAGGCAAAAAGCCGAATACTTTCGAGCATGGCAAAACGCGGTTCGGTGGGAATGGGCGCAGCATGGTTGCGCCCGCGCCGTTTCGCAGCGGGAAGCTCAAGCCGCGTGAGCAGACTATGGTTCAGCAACTGTTCAAGCATGGTCAAGGTGTTGGGCCCAGTCCCTCCCACATGTTCCGCCGCTGCCAGGCTGAAACCGCCCTGAAAGAGGCTAAGGGCGCCCAAGCAGGCTTGTTCGGCAGGACTCAGCAGCGCAACACTCCACTCCAGCGCGGCACGCAACGAATGGTGGCGACGCTCGCGGTCGTTGCCCTGATGGGTCAACAGTTGCAGACGCTGATCGAGGCGTTCGAGCAGCACTTCAGGCGCAAAGATGCGGCAACGGGTAGCCGCCAGCTCCAAGGCCAGCGGCAGGCCATCAAGCTCCCGGCAGATCGCTGTGACCACCGGCACATTCTGTGCAGTCAGGCGAAAGTGGTGATCCGCAGCTTGGGCGCGTTGGGCAAAGAGCTGCAACGCCGGGCTCAACCCGTCCTCATCGGCCTCAAGCGCCAGAGGGGGCACCGCAACCACATGCTCAATCGCAAGCTGCAAAGGCGCTTGGCTGGTGACGAGCAGCTTGAGGCGCGGCGCAGCGGCGAGCAACTCGCTGAGCAGTGCGGTCAGTTCTGAAGCTGCGGGGCGCAACGGTTCGATACTATCGAGTACCAGCAGCAATTCACATGCTTGTAGATACTCGCACAGCACCTGCCGTAGCGGGCGTTCGGGCGCAGGATTGAGTTGCAACGCATGGGCCATACTCGTCAGCATCTGCTCCAGCGAAGCGACCGCCGTCAGCGCCACCCACGCCGCCCCAGCGTCCAACTGGCGCTCCATACCATAACCCAGCGCCCGCGCCAAGCGCGTCTTCCCCACACCCGGCGGCCCAACGAGAGTCATCAGGCGCACCTCAGGTACGGCCAAATACTGCTGAAGCAATGTGAGTAAGGCCTGGCGCCCTACCAGTTCCGGCAGGGCCAGCGGAGGAATGCGGTGCTGCTGAGGCACCATCGTGGTGGCTACATCAGCCACTGGCAGTACAGGCGTGCGTTTCATCCGGCCCCAGGCAAAAAACCGTTCACGCACCCGTGGATCGAGCTGCAACGCATCAGCGAGCTGCTCAAGCATCTGCTGACTAGGCCGTCGCCGCCCGGCCTCAACCGCCCGGATCGTATCAGCCGCATACCCCGCCAACCGCCCCAACTCCGCCTGCGTCAACCACAGCGCCTCGCGCCGCCCCTTGACCCAGAGGCCAAAGTCAATGATGTCGTTGTCGAGTGTCATGAGTCCTCTGTCTACGCTCAGAGGCTGTCTGAAAAGTCTATGAACTGGCGTTGGAGTGCCGGCTTTAGCCGACTAAAGCCGGCACTCCAACGTATGCCACGTAGCATGGTAGGTATGGCACTGACACCCTGTTCAGACAGCCTCTCAGGCTTAGATTATAGCTGTCTTTTGTGCAGTGGGGGCTTGGGAAGGCGAAGCCTCTCCACAAAAAATTCTTTTTGCTTCACCGTTGTAGTGCCGACGTTAGTCGGCATCCGGGGGTTGTCGGCGACCTCAGCCGACTAAAGTCGGCACTACCTAATGGCGCAAACGGTTAGAGGCTGTCTGAAGAGTCTATGAACTGGCGTTGGAGTGCCGGCTTTAGCCGGCTAAAGTCGGCACTCCAACACGCGCCCACTAGCTTTTCAAACAGCTTCTAAAGTAGCCATCCCTTGCAAAAAAACTCATCAGCACTATGCTACAATGCACATCAGGTTTGCCCATTGCGTGAACAACATATAGCAATTTGAACTCCTATGGTAGCGCCAAGCTCCCCGGCTGCTTCAGCTACACCCCAACCAACGCTCCAGACGCTCTTTGCTTGCTGGCAACGTTTCTTCTTGGATCACTACGACCATGAGGTGTCTGGCCAAGAACTGCTTAGTGCCATTGCAGCCGCAACCCATGCCCATAAGGCAGCTTTGCTGATCTATGACCATGAGCAGCATGTGTTGCAGCGCGTTGCAACTGTTGGTTGTGATGATGAGGCTAATCCGCAGCGCACCCGGCTTGCCTTGGGCGAGGGGCTGTGCGGCTGGGTTGCGCAGCAGCGCCAGCCCCTGCTGCTGCCCTTTGACAGCAGTGTGCCCGCCCATCTTCAGCGGATCATCAGTCAGGAGGGCATCTCTTCGGCCATCTGTCTGCCGCTCGAGGTTGCAGGGCAGCTCTGTGGCGTGCTGAGCCTCACCCGGCTCGGCAGCGTGCCGCCCTTTAGCAATGAAGCGCGCTGGTTTGCCACCCTGATCGCCGAGCGTCAAGCCCTCGCCTTGCAGAGCATACGGCTGCGGGGTGAGTTGGAGCGCAGCGAGAGCTTTATCAACCGCATTCTGGAGAGTATTCCGGTCTCGTTGATTGTGATTGACCAACGGTTGCAGATTGTAGCCGCGAACCAGAATTTTCTCACGAAGTCGCGGCGGGCCCAGCAGCAGACCGTGGGCAAGCCGATTGCTGCGGTGTTGCCGCCGGTCTTTATTGCCTTTACGCGCCTAGAAGAGCGCCTGCGCAGCGTCTTTGCCAGCGGCCAACCCTTCGAGGGCGACAAGCTCTCCTATCGTGCCCCCGGCCTTGCGGCCCACACCTACTACTACCGGCTCGTGCCGCTCAAGCGCGAGCGTTTGGTTGAACATGTGCTGCTGCTGATGGAGGACATCACCGAGCGCGAGCAGTTGAGCGAAGAGGTGCGCCGCGTCGAGCGCCACCTGGCGAGTGTGATTGATTGCGCCAGTGACCTCGTGATCTCGCTGAGTCCCGATGGGCGCATTGTGACCTGGAACCGTGCCGCCGAGCGCGTCTCGGGCCTGCGCGAAGATCAGGTACAGGACGAGATGCTGGTGAATTTGTGTGCAATTGATCAGCGTCGTACCCTGACCAATCTGCTCAAGCGTTTGATTGATGGCGAATCCGTGGCCGAGACGGAGATCAATCTGTTGACCGCCGATCCATGGAGTGAGGTGCCGGTGGCATGGAACTGCTCGGCCATGCACGATGATTATGGCCGCCTGGTGGCGATTGTGGCGGTGGGCCGTGACCTCACCGAGCGGCGGCGCTTGGAAGCCCAGATCATTCAGTCGGCCAAGATTGCTTCGCTTGGCGTGATGGCTGGTGGCATCGCTCATGAGCTACGTAACCCGCTGGCGATCATCTCGGCCAGTGCCCAACTGATCGAGGAGCACAGCAACAACCCAGAGTTGCAGCAGCAAGCCACCCGGCGCATCATCGCCTCAGCCGAACGAGCCTCGTTGATCATCGAACACCTGCTGCGCTTTGCCCATCCGCCTCAGGAGCGCTATCGCCTTGTGGATACCAACGAGGTATTGGATGATGTGCTGACCATGATGGATCACCAACTGGTGAGTGCCCAGATTGATTTGCACTGCGAGCTTTCGCCCGAATTACCATTGATCTACGGCAATCCAGAACTCTTGGCCCAAGTCTTTACCAACATGATCCTCAACGCATGCAATGCCATGACGCAAGGCGGCAAGCTGAGCATCAGCACCAGCACACAGGGCGAGCATGTGGTGGTACGCTTTTGCGATACAGGCACGGGCATCCCCCGCGAGCATCTGTCCAAAATCTTCGACCCCTTCTTCACCACGCGGGCTGTGGGCCAAGGCACCGGGCTGGGGCTTTCGATTAGCTATAGCATCGTACGCCAGCACCATGGTACGATAGAGGTTCAGAGCGAGCTTGGACGCGGCACGAGTTTTGAGATTATGCTACCTGTGCATGAGGCGTGAGAGCGGCGGCTGTCTGAAAATTCGGTGGATATATACGTGTACATGCAAACCATTTCCGAATTTTATTTGGGAGGGATAGAATATATGACTACCGAACGTTTGGATGCGATCTTTGAACACGGCACATTTCGTTTAGTCCAGCACCCACAGATTCCGTTGCGTGAAGGTCAGCGCGTGCGGTTAGTGATCGAGACAGAAGAGTCGCCCGAAGCGATTCTCGCGCTCGCTGCCAACGTATACGCTGGATTTTCGCCAGATGATCTCACCGAAGTTGAGCAGATCGCCCTGCAACGCCATGATTTCTTTGGTTAGTGAAGGATACTGGATACAGGCATGATGAGTCAGCCACTCGCTACTACCCTCCTCGATACCGATATACTTTCGGCAGTGATGCGCCAGCATCCTGCCGCAGTAGTGCGTGCCCGTGCCTATCTTGCAGTACATCAACGCCTAACCTTCTCCATTGTTACCCGTTACGAGATTCTGCGTGGGTTGTACGCCAAGCACGCAACAGCCCAATTGTCCGCGTTTGAGCAGCTCTGTCATGTCAGTAGCATTGTCCCTCTCACGGATGAGATCGTGATCCGTGCCGCCACAATCTATGCCGATCTACATCAGCGTGGTGCTTTGATTGGCGATGCAGATATTTTAATTGCGGCAACTGGGCTTGAACATGGCATGATCGTAGCAACCAACAACAAGAGTCACTATCAACGGATTACTGGTATCCAGCTCGATAATTGGCTGGCATAATGATCTGTATCGCTTCATGCCGAAGGTTCCCCTATGCCATCAGTACTTGTCGTAGACGACGAAGATGACCTTACCTGGGCGGTAGGCCATGCGCTGCGCGGCGACGGGCTGACGGTCCATTTGGCCTATGATGGCGCGTCGGCTCTCGCCATTGCGCGTCGGCACACGCCCGATATTTGTGTGCTTGATGTGAACATGCCATGGATGGACGGCTTTCAGCTCTGCCATGCGCTGCGCGCCGAACCAGGCATGAGTCGTGTGCCGGTTCTCTTCATCACCGGGCGCAATACCGTGGAAGATCGGGTGCGTGGGCTCGATGAAGGCGGCGACGATTATCTCTCTAAGCCTTTCGATCTACGCGAGCTACGAGCGCGGGTTCGCGCCCTCTTGCGCCGCAGCCAAGCCACACCTAGCGTGGAACCACCGATGCAGTTGCACGTCGGGGCGCTCTGCCTCGACCTACGCACCCGCGAGGTGCGCGTTGGCAGCAAAACCTGCCAACTCACCCCCGCCGAGTTTGACCTGCTGAACTACTTGATGCAACGCCCCAACCAGGTCTTTTCTAGTACCTTCTTGTTGCGCCAAGTCTGGGGCTATACCCCCGAAACTGCCGAAGTGAGCCTCGTGCGCTGGCATGTCATGAACCTACGGGCGAAGATCGAAGAAAACCCCTCCAACCCAAACTACATCTGCACGGTTGCCCGCCACGGCTATATTTTGCGTAATCCGCAGGAGGAAGACGCGAAGCTGTGAAGATGCGAGGACGCGAAGCCCTCGCCGCTTCGCCTCACGCATTGTCGCAGGAAGGATGTTCATGTTATGCTTACCCTTGATCAAATCTTTACCTATTTCGAGCGGACAATCGCACAGCGCTTTTTGGCACGCGACCTAGAGGGGTTGCGGCGTTGTCAATGGGCATTGGTGGAACTTGTCAATGCCGCTGAGGCGGCTGATGATCGTGAGAGTCTGCTGCGTCTGCGCGTTTTGGCTTCTAAGGTGGCCAATCATCGTGAATCCTTGACGGATGACTAGTCCTTACCGATGGAATAATTATGGCTGATTCACAACTCATTGCTGGACGGTTTGAACTCGGCGATTTGATTGGCCAAGGTGGTATGGGCTATGTCTACCGTGGACGCGATCATAAGCAAGACCGTGAAGTGGCCATTAAGCTGCTGCGTGAAGAGTTGGGGAGCAATACCGATCAGGTGCGCCGCTTTGCGCGTGAGGGTGAGGCGCTGCGCACGCTCAATCATCCCAATATTGTGAAGGTGTTGGCTTCGGTTGAAGAGCAGGGACGCCACTATATTGTGATGGAGTATGTCACTGGTGGCTCGTTGGGTACGCTGCTTAAACAGCAGCCCCAACTGCCGGTCGAGCGGGCTTTGCAGATTGCGCTCGATCTGGCCGATGCGCTCACCCGTGCTCATCGGCTTAAGATTATTCACCGTGACATTAAGCCCATGAATGTCCTGCTGGCCGCCGATGGTACGCCGAGGCTCACCGATTTTGGTGTGGCCCATATGGGTGACCATTCGCGCATGACGGAGACGGGTTCGATGGTGGGTACCTATGCCTACCTGAGCCCTGAGGCGTGCAACGGCCAGCATCCCGATGAGCGTACCGACATCTGGGCTTTTGGGGTGCTGCTCTATGAGATGTTGGCGGGCCAACGGCCTTTTGCTGGTGATCAGCCGGGGGCAATTATTACCGCGATTCTGACCCGCGACCCGCCTAATTTGGCTGAACTGCGCCCTGATGTGCCGCCTGCGTTGGTGCGCTTAGTACAGCGTATGCTGGTCAAGAGCCGCGACGAACGGATTGCCAGCGTGCGCCAGGTGGGGGCCGAGTTGGAGGCAATTATGCGTGGTGAAACAACGCCGCCTGAGGGCGGCATGCACTTCACTACGCAGGTGCTGCACGAGCAAGCGGCCTCACGCTTCAACACGCCGACCAATGCGCCCAACGCAGCAGCAACACCTGAGCCAGCGAGCCCGCTTGCCGCAACGCCAGCGCCAGCGCCAACGCCAGCCCCAAGCCCAACGCCAGCAGCAAAACCAACACGTCTTTGGAGGTTTGCAGGTGCCGTAGGAGTGCTGCTGCTGTTCGGCATGCTGCTCTGGATGAGCGGAAACTTGGGTGGTGGAGCGTCTACCACTGCGCGGATAGGCGAACCAAGTGAGGCCAACCCAGCCGTGATGCTTGAGCCAACACTGGCCAACAATCCGGCACCAGCCAACGATCCCAGCCAATTGCCCAGCGTAGAACCAGTTGAAGCGGGTGAGTATATGGTGCTGGTGAGCGACTTTGAAGCCCTTGATGCTGAACAGCGTGATGTAGCCCGTTTTATTGGTGACGACTTGCGCCAGCAGTTGGAGGTGGACATTCCCCATTCCAATATTCGGGTGCGGCGCTACCCCCAGGTGCTGGTGTCGGAAGATGTTGCGGCCACCGCTGAACGCTTGCAGGCCGCAGTAGTGATCTGGGGTAGCTACAATCGTGAGGGCATTCAGGCCCATGTGCAACTGGGCGATACGAGTGGGATGCCCAACACGATCAACCGCCGAGTGCTTGAACGCACCGCCAACCTGCGGCTCAACTTCAGCGATGAGCGGAGCGAATCGCTGGCCCCCCATGTCTTGCAGGTGCTCAATGTGGTGAGTAATGCAGAGGGCGACATCTATGCAATGTTCCGCAATGTCGCCATGCGCAACCGCATCCGCAGCGGGGTCGCGGTAGAGGGCACGAGCGTCGCGGCCAATGTGAGTCGCTACCTGAGCAACCTGACCAGCGAACCAGCCGTAGCCCTCGAGGCGATCAACCAAGCGTTGAACGACGACGGTGGCAACCCGATGCTCTACCTCTACCGTTCGGGCGCCAACCTCCGCTTGGGCAACATTGATGAAGTGGAGCGCGATGGGACAACCGCAATCCGCCAGACCCAAGGGCGCTGGGTGATGCCCTTCTATGGCGGAGCCTATATCGCCTACAACCGGGGAGCCTATGCTGATGCGCTCAATGCAATCAATGTGGTGGTGTTCCAACGGCCCAACGATTGGTATGCGCTCACCTTTCGCGGGGCGATCCAGCATGCCCTGGGCAACTATGAGGCGGCGCGCGCCGATCTAAACCAAGCGGTTGCCCTTGGCCCTGATGTCAGTTTTCCCTACAAGTACCTGATGCTGATCATGCTGCGTGAGGGCGAGGTAGAGGATGCGCAGCAGATCTATACGACGGTGATGCACGACTTTCCCGATCAGCTCTATGGTGCCCATATTCTTGATGCGTTGGTGGGCAAAGAGGGCAATGTGATTGGCCCCTTTTTGTACGCCTTTGGCGAATTGAGCTTTGGTGCCTTTGACGAGACCATACGCTACCTTGATGCCAGCCTAGCGTTGCGCGAAGATCATGCCGAAGCCCACTTCCTGCGTGGCTTTGCCCATTGCAACATGGGCGAATATGCCAACGCTGAAGCTGACTATAGCCGGGCTCTAGCCTTGGCCCCCGATTTCACGTTGCTCCACCTGTTGCGCGCCGAGGTACGCCAAGGGCAAGACAACAGCACAGGAGCTGCTGAGGATGTTGCGTCCATTCAGGCGAGCGAACAGCAAGAACGCCTAGCCCCGTTTGTCGCGGCGACATTGACCGGCGAGTTAGGCTGTAGGACACTGTTGGTGACGCCGTAGGTGAGCCATGGCCTGTGTTTTTGATGCGAGTGAGCTAAACGCTTGTCGTCATATTGTGCGGCACTGTGATCAGCAGTACGCATGGGGGCTTGATGCGATTACCTGCGAGTATTATGTACGTACCTTGACCCCACTCATGCGCGTCGTAGCACCAGAGCGTCGCGCCATGCTGGTCGTACACTACCATCTGGATCATCGGATCGTCGCTGCACTTAGAGATGTGAACCACCCAGCCCATCACGATCTCTGGGCCCAGTGGTCACGGAAGGTCTTGGCGGTATTGCGCCGCTCGGGCCTCGATTGGTCACATGATAGCTCGATTGAGTTGGACGATCTTGTCCAGGTGGCCCTTGGCGAGTTGGCACAAGCACTGCCCAACTATCGCTACCAGAGCCGCTTTCTTTCATGGGCCTATAGTGTGATTGTCCGCACTGCTCATCGCCACCTACGTACGTTCAACACCCGGCACCATGTGGGCTCACACGTCTCGCTTGAGCGGCTGGAGGAAGCACCTCCCACTGAGGCATTGAAGCCACACCATGAAGAGACAACCCACGCACGCTTACTCGCTGCGCGGGTGCATGCGCTATTGGCAGCGCACAATGATGCACGCCTATTGCCAATTTTTCGCCTTTGGGCTTTAGAGCAGTATACATCGGCTGAAATCGGCGCACTCGTTGATCTCCATGAATCGCGGGTGCGCGCCCTGCTGAATATGGCACGCACCGTGCTACGTGAGGATCCTTCGATTCAGCAATGGCGTGCGGCGAGCGATGATCGCCTAGCCGATAGCCGGTAGTACTCCAGTTGTAGTTGTGTTGGGGCCATGTCCCCAACCCCTTCTGGTGTATCTACAATCTACAATCTACAATCTACAATCATATAGGAATCTACAATGACTTGCCCACGATCTGCTGCGCTACAGCAGTGGCTCAGTTGCCACGATGAGCTACCGCCACCAGCACCATTGGTTGCCCATGTACAGGGTTGTGCCGTTTGCCAAACGGCGCTCCTCACCTTGATGACCACACGGATCGGTATTCCAGAAGCGGGGCAGGTTACCTGTACCACTGCCGAAGATGATCTCCCCGCCATGCTTGAGCTAGAGCGGAGTGCGGGTGCGGCTACTGCTGCCCGCGCCTATCCCGACCTCTGGTGGCATCTCTGGACATGCCCAAGCTGTGCGCAGGTCTACCATGAGACGGCGCTGCTGCTGGATGCTCGTATCGGTGAGGAGCTGCTTGAGCCAGTCCCCCCAGCCAAGCGATCCATCGTACGCTTGGCGCGCCCCTTCCTCACGGCAGTCTTTGGGCCGCAACTGGCCGCTGGGGCAACCTGGAGCAAGAGCGCACCCCAGCATCAACTCCTCGCCGACGAGCATCTGCCTGAGGGCAGGCTCAGTCTCTATGTCGGAGCCGAGGATGCCCACCATTGGTATTTAGAAGCTCACATGCATCCACCACGCACTGGGACGCTGCTCATTGGCTTGGGTGAAGAGGTTCAGAGCATACCATTGCAGGATCATTCTGTAGCCCAACTTTCACACTTGCCATTAGCGTTTCTGTACCATGAAGATGGCCCTGAACTAGCTGTGTGTGTTGCGCCAGCGGGGTGATTTGCAGGGGCGTAGTTCCAACATTCCTAAGAGGCTGTCTGAAAAGTCCATGAACTGGCGTTGGAGTGCCGGCTTCAGCCGGCTAAAGCCGGCACTCCAACGCGTGCTCACTAGCTTTTCAGACAGCCTCTAAAAAAGCAACAAACAATAAAAAAGTTTTTGCTATAATAAGATCATGGTGATCTTCCGCCAGACAACCATGACACGTTGCATGCGGGTGATGCGTCTCGCTGAACGCGATCCCCGTCGCGGCGGGCGGGTGGCGTTGCGTTGGCTGCACCACGGGGGGCGCACCGCCTATGCTGATCTGGCGCTTGGCTGGGCGCTGCTGCGTTGGGAGCGCCTCGCTGCGGCTGAAGCGCTGCTGGCCGCTGCCGCTGTGGCGCTGCCGCCCGCTGATCACGGGGCGCGGCTGCATTGCCAACGCGCCCAGTTGATGCTGGCCCAGCTTCAGGGGGCGAAGCACGACCTGCAGGATCGTTGGGAGGCCCATGTTGCTGCTTGTGCTGCGCTGCATCTGGATGCGGCCATCGTAGCGGCACGTTGCGAGCAGGCGGCCCATCTGAATCTGTTGGGGCACTATAGTGCTGCGCGGGCGTTGATGCGTGCAGTTGGCCCGCTGGTGGCTACGTGTGGCCGGCTGGCGCTGCGGGCGCGTTGGCTGCACGTCAGTGGCGTGGCGGCAATTGGTTGTGGCGATCTCGCAGCGGCCCGTCAGGCGCTCAATCAAGCCGGGCAACTCTTTCACCACCTGGGCTACCGCGCTGAGGTGGCGCGGGTCGCTTTTGAGCAGGGTTGGTTGGCGCTGCGTAGCGAGCAGTTGTCGTTGGCTGCCCGCGCTTTGCGCTATGCGCGGGCGCTCTACCTGCGCCTCGATCTGCCGTTTCGTGTGGCCCTCTGTACGCGCGATCTGGGCACGGTGGCCTATTTGCAGAATGAGTATGACCAGGCGCTGGCCTGGGGGGTGGCGGCACGGCACCAATTTCTGGCCCTTGGTCGCGCCTATCACGCGGCGGGCTGCGATTTTAATCTGGGGACGGTGGCCCATGTGAGTGGGTTGTATGATCTGGCGCTGGCGGCCTACCAGCGGGCTGAAGCGACCTACCGCGAACATGGCCACCCCTTTCAGGCGTTTGTGGCGGGCCGCAATCAGGTCTTGGTCTTGTGCGCTCAGGATAGGCCACACGATGCGCTGGCCCTAGCCGATACGCTGGCCCCCCAGGGGAGCGCCCTGGGCGATGAGTTGGGCGCATGCGAACTGCTCGCTGCCCGTGCCCAGGCGCTGCGCGGCTTGGGGCGCACGGCGGAGGCGGCCCAGGCTTGGCTGGTGGCTGCGAACCGTTTTGCAGCCCTGGGGAATCATGGCGCGGCGGCCACGAGCCGCCTGGAACTGGCGTGGCTGCAACTCGACTCCGCCGCACCTGAGATAACCGCAACCCTGCTGCACGATGTAGCCCGCCAGCTCAACGAACGGCCCGCTCAGCTCTGGCGTGTTCACTATGGCTTGGGGCTGCTGGCGGCGCGCCAGGGTGATCTGGCGGCGGCCCGCGCTGCCTATGTGCGCGCGGTGAAACTGGTGGCGCGCATGCGCCGCCGCCTCGCCAGTGAGCATGCTTCCAGCGGCATTTTCCGCCAGGCGCAGGCGCTGCACCATACGGCCATGACATTGGCGGCCCAGATGGATGATCACGAACTGCTGCTGTTGCTGGCCGATCATCAGCACAGCTTGAGTTTTGCCGCTCAGTTTGGGCAAGCTGCTGCACCTACCGCTACAGCGCTGCTGCGCGAAGCAGCGGGAAGGGCGCTACGCCAAGCGATCATGGGCCCGACAACCACCAGCCAATACGAGGCGGCCCTGAATCATTATCGCAGCGCACTGCTGCAAACACGCCACACTACACCAATTACCCTTGAACATACCGCATTATCAAGAACGCAAAAGCCCATTGGGACGCCATGTTCGACAATCTGCAATCTGCAATCTACAATCGTACATGGTATTACCCCCCGCGCCGCGCCGCCCTACACCGAGTACGACCTCGCCTGTCTGCGCCGCGAATTGACGGCAGCCTATGGTACGGCATGGACGCTGCTCTGCCCGCTCTTTACCGACGATCTGCTCTTGCTCTTTGGTGTGACGCCCGAGGGCAGCTTTTGCACCCAGCGGCCCTACACCTCCCAGATGCGCCAATTGTTCGACCGGGCCTGCCTGCCGACTCAGCGCCAGATGACCTACCGCGATTTGGAGCGTTTGCGCGTGGCGCACCGGCTGCCGTGGCAGACGCTCGACGATCTAGGGCATCTGCTGCTCCCCTCGTGGTTGCGGGCGCGCCTTGGGCCGCAGCATCGTCTGCTGATCCTCCCTTCGGGGCCGCTGCACGGACTAGCGTGGGCGGCGCTGCGCGTTGAAGGCGCGTGGCTCTGCGAGGCGGCGATCCTGCTGCTATTGCCCCACCTGCGGGCGGCGCGCCCCCCGCCGCGCAGCGATCCCAATGCTCCCGCCCTGCTCATCGGCTGTAGCCAGTTTGGCCCCCGTGCGCCGGAGCTACCGCTCGTAGGCACCGTGCTCGACCTAGTTGCCCAGACATGGCGCGGCCCCTGCGAGCAACTGCGCGACGGCGCAGCGACCCTCGCGGCCCTACGGGCGGCGAACAGCCACCATGCACTACGGCGCTACGGCCTGATCCAATTGGCCAGCCACGCACAACTCGGCGGTGCCGACGGGCTACTGGCCCAGATTCAGCTCGCCGACGACGCCATGCTCCTCGATGAAGTGGCCCAACTGCGCATCCAGGCCGACCTTGTGGTACTGAGTGCCTGCGAAGGCGGGGCGAGCGCCGTGCTACCCGGCGACGAAGTGTTGAGCCTCAGCCGGGCACTGCTCACTGCCGGAGCACACAGCGTCATCGCCAGCCTTTGGACCGTCTATGATCAAGGGCTGCTCGCCCTGCTGCAACCGCTCTACCAAGCCTTAGCCAGCGGTCACGACCCCCCAACGGCCCTGGCCCTCGCCCAGCGCACGCTCTGCAACCGCCCAGCGGAAGCCAACTCGATGCTGCATACGCCCTACATTTGGGGGGGATTTCATGTAGTGTGTAGGTAGGACCAAGCCCCAACTCGTCAACGAGCATCGTGGGAGGAGTTCGGGAAGGGCGAAGCCCTCCCACGATGCTAGAGGTTTCAGAACTATAGCATAGCTAGATTATAATAATCTGGCTATGCTATTTCTTTTGGAAAGTGAGAGCGGCTATGTTTGTTGATCGTGAAGCGGAACTAGACTTTTTGCAGCGTATCCAGCAGCAGCAGCACCCTGGCCCGGGCCAGTTGATTATGCTCTATGGGCGGCGACGGGTGGGTAAGACGGCGTTGCTGCGCCGGTGGGCTGAGGCGAGTGGGTTGCCTTGGATCTATTGGATGGCGCAAAAGGAGCCGGCGGCGCTCCAGCGGCGCAAGCTCTTTGCCCAGATCTTGGGGCGTGGCCCGTTGGCGGGTACGGTACCGAGTTTTGCGAGTTGGTCGGATCTCTGGGATGTAGCTGCGGCCAACTTGACGAGCCGCAAGCAATTGTTGATCCTTGATGAACTGCCCTATGCGGCTGAAGCCGATCCCGCGATGCTCTCGGCGCTGCAGTTGGCTTGGGATCAACACTTCGAGCAATCGCCCTTGATGATTGCGCTCTGCGGCTCCCATGTGCGGGCGATGGAGACACTGCTGGCGGCGCAGTCTCCGCTCTTTGGGCGTATGACGGGCCAATGGCGGCTGCATCCGCTTCCTTTTGGCGCTTTGCGCTCCTTCTTTCCTACCTGGTCAGCCGAGGAGCAGGTGGCGGCCTACGCTATCGTGGGTGGGGTTCCGGCCTATCTGCGCTGGTTTGATCCCACACAAGCGTTAAGCAGCAACCTTCGTCAGCGCATCCTTGCTCCAGGTAGCCTCGCGCTGGCCGAGGTAGAATTTTTGCTCTACGATGAAGTGCGTGAGCCACGAGTCTATTTGGCAATCCTCCAGGCGCTCGGCAATGGGGCCCACACGCTGGCGCAGATCAGTGCAGCCGCAATGGTGGCACCGAGTAATCTCAATGCCTACCTAGCGACACTGCAGGAGTTGCGGATCGTCGAACGGCGCATTCCCGCGACGCTGCATCCGTCGCGGCAACGTAGTTCCAAGCAGGGGCGCTACCATCTGAGCGACCCCTTTCACCGCTTCTATTTTCGCTTTTTGCAGCCCTACGAGGCTGAAGTGAGTCACCAGCCAGAGGGGGTACTCAAGCTGATTCAGGAGCAACTACGCGCGTTTGTGGGCGCAACCGCATGGGAAGAACTGGCGCGGCAGTGGGTGCGTAGTGCAGCGCAACGCGGCAGTTTGGCTATAGTCCCCGAAACCATTGGGAGCCACTGGAGTCGCACGGTGCAAGCGGATGTGATTGGCATCAACTGGCGCGAACGGGCGATCCTAATTGGCGAGTGCAAATGGGGCGCAGAACGGGTAGATAAGGCAGTGGTGCGCGATCTCTTAGAGCGCACCATCCCTCTGGTGTTAGCCGATCTACCCGACAAGGGCGAAGCGTGGCATGTCGTCCCGTTGCTCTTCACACGGGCAGGGCTTACCCCGGCAGCGCATGCGCTCCTACGCGAGCATGATGGTCTAGCTATCGACACCATGCGCCTCTGGAGCGACTTGGCGTTGGGATGAGCGGGGCGGGGTGCAGTTTGGCCATGCTACGGTACCACCATCAACTAGCCTACAACTGGCACGCATCGAAATAATGTACTATCATTGGCATTATCATCTTGACAGGTGTACATCACCATCCCATTTGGGCCTTTAACCATTTCGCCGATACCATTCCATGAGGATACCGTTGAAGTGGCATCCCCCACGGCATTTCGCCCCCACCGCTTCACCTTTGTGCGCCCGAATTTCCAGCGTGCCATCGATCTACTCAACGATGCCGTACGCCTATGTTGTCGGCGACATCAGCCGACTAAGGGAAGCGGATGCTGTTGATTACCCCGTTGCGTTGCCATCCTGAGCGAAGGTTCGTAGGAACATTCCTGTTTGCGCCGTAGGTAGTGCCGACTTTAGTCGGCTTCCCATCGCTGCCAAAGACCTCAGCCGACTAAAGTCGGCACTACGATGTCCGCCCATAGACTATTCAGCATGACAGGCTGCTGGGATACGTAACAACATCCGCTTCCCTTAGTCGGCTGAGGTCGTAGGTTGCCATTGGATGCCGACTAACGTCGGCACTCCAGCGGTAAAGCTGAAAGGTTGTTTCTGAAACCTTCCCTATAGTTTAGATCATGCAGTTCATGGCTATTCTAGCATGTTTGTTAACAAGGTGCCCCGCCACCGCCATTATCATTACCGGGATCGTCAACCAAGCGTACACCAGATGTACTGGGCATCGTCTTCCTCGCCGTGTTGATGCCATGTGGCACATAGGCATATGGCATATGATGGATATAGGTTACACCCGGGTATAGAGGTAGCATACGGCAATATAGGTACATAGAGTCGGCAAGTTTGACGAAAGAAGCCACCAAAATTGGTGACCGTAGAAAGAAATCGCGCCTATGGACGAGATAGCCACCAAGCAGGCGGTACGCGAACTGATCAATACATGGGCGCTGCGGGCGGGTTTGCAGAAGCAGGCGCTGGCGGCGCGGGCTGGGTTTGGGAGCTACGATGAGTTCTATCGCGCCTATCTGGATCTGGGCCGGGCGCTCAGTAACGATCCTGAGGCGGCGCTGCGTGTGGTGCAGGCGCTTACGTTGGGCTTGCCCGCTGCTGCACGGGCGACGCCTGCTGAGGCGGTGAATTTCTTTATCTATACGCGCCTGCCGCTCGACCGCTACCCTGAGGTGTTGCAGCGCGAACTGTTTGCGCCGGAGGCGTGGCGTGCTGCCTTGCAGCAGCATCTCGCGCTTGAGTTGCCCGCTGCTGCGCCGCAGCCCGATGCGTTGACGCTGCTGGCTGCCATTGATGATTTAGTACGCCGTGGCGCAAGCACCGCGCCAGCACCTACTGCTGCGCCGTTGCTGCTCGATCCTACGCGCCCGCCACCGTCGCCCACAAATCTGCCGGTGCCCCACCGCATGCCCCTTGCACCGGCGCGACTCTTTGGCGGACGCGACCAGGAGTTGCAGCAGGTGGTGCGCCATCTGCGTGAGCAGGAGGTGGGTGAGGCGCTGGCGATCACTGGCATTGGTGGGGTGGGTAAGACGAGCCTTGCTGCGGAGTTGGCCCATCGCTATGGCCAGTTCTTTGCGGGCGGTGTCTTCTGGATCAGTTGTGCCGACCCGCATGCCTGCGAGCGCGAGGTGGCTGCGTGTGGTGCGACGGGTTTGGTGCAGGCGTCCAATTGGCGCGAGTTGCCATTGGACGAGCGGGTGGCGTTGGTCTTGCAGGCGTGGCAGGAACCAACGCCGCGCCTCTTGATCCTCGATAATTGTGAGGATGATGAGACGCTGCTGCGCTGGCGGCCTAGTAGCGGCGGCTGCCGCGTGGTGTTGACGAGTCGGCGGGCCCGTTGGCCCCGTAGCCTTGGGGTGAGCGAGTTGGCGCTGCACGAATTGGAACCCGTTGCTGCCCGTGCGCTCTTGCAGCGCTACCGCCCCGATCTGCCCGCCAACGACCCACGCCTTGCCGCGATTGCCACTGAGTTGGCCGGGCTGCCGTTGGCGCTGCACCTGGCCGGAAGCTACTTGGAGACCTATCAAGACGACCGGCACGTGGGCGATCCGGCCAATTTTCTGCGCGAGTTGCAGGCCCAAGGGCCGCTGGAGCATAGCGCCCTGCAGGGTGCCGAGGCTGCGCCCTCGCTCACCCGCCACGAACAGCACCTGGGGCGTACCTTTGCCCTGAGTATTGAGCAGCTCGACCCGCAGACGCCGGGCGATGCGCTGGCGCGAACCATGCTGGGCGTGGTTGGTTGGCTGGCCCCCGGCGAGCCCTTCGATGGCGAATTGCTCGCTGCCGCCAGCAGCAGCAGCGCAGGGGCGGGGCGGCTGGCCGTGCGTCGCCTACGCGACCTCGGGTTGCTCCGTAGCGACACGGGGCTGCTGCGCGTCCACCGGCTGGTGAGCGACGCTGCACGGGCAACGGTGAGCGCCATGCCGCAGCGGAGCAGCCTTGCTACCGCGCTGATCGCCCGCAGCGAAGCGGCCTACTTAGGCCAGCAGCCCGCCGAAGTGCCGCTGCTCCTACCCCACATGGCCCGTCTCGACGCGAGTGCCCACGCGCCCGTCCCTGAGCTACTGAACAGCATGCCCTTCCTCTTTGAATTGGCTGGCGACCTCCAGAGCAGCCGCGCCTACGCCCAGCGGGCCTACGACGCCCTGGCGGCCCCAGGGGCGCTCGAAACCCCCCTGGGGGCCGAAGTGATCGCCAATCTTGCCGAATGGCAACGACTGCTTGGCGACAACCGCGCAGCCCGTCCGCTCTACGAACAAGCCCTCGCCATGCGTCAGCGCATCCTGCCGCCGGGCGACATGGCCCTCGCCGAGAGCCACAACAACCTGGGCGAACTGCTGCGCGAAGAGGGCGACTACGCGGCCTCGCGCTACCACTACGAGCAGGCGCTGGCCATTGCGCTGGCTGGCGGTGGCCCCGAACACAACACCACCCTCGCAGCGCGCAACAACCTCGCCCTACTGCTGATCAAACTGCACCTGCACAGCGAAGCAGCAGAGCAACTACGCCCACTGATCGTTGCCGCGAGCGCCATCTTCGGCCCCAACGACCCACGGGTAGCCACGGCCAAGATCAACCTAGGGGCCGCCCTCGCGGGCCTGGGGGCACTCGACGCTGCCCGTGAGGAACAGCGCCAAGCCGTCGTTAGCCTCACCGATCTCCTAGGCGAACGCCACCCAACCACCCTACTAGCGCGTCTCACCGCTGTACGCACCCTCATACTACTGGGCGAACGTGCAGCCGCACTGAGCGAACTACGCCTGCTCGATCAGTTCCTACGTGCCGCGTATGGGCCGCAGCACCCCCTGAGTACACAGGCGCGCGAACTGATCGTAGCAGTGGAGCGTGAGGCGTGAGGCGTGAGGCGTGAGGCGTGAGGCGTGAGGCGGGGGGCGGGGAGCGGGGGGCGGGGGGCGGGGAGCGTGAGGCGTGAGGCGTGAGGCGGGGAGCGGGGAGCGGGGAGCGGGGAGCGGGGAGCGGGGAGGCTACGCCCATATGCCTCTTTACCGTTGAAGTGCCGACGTTAGTCGGCATCCGGGGGTTGTCGGCGAGCTCAGCCGACTAAGGGAAGCAGAAATTGTTACGTATCCCAGCAACTTGTCATGCTGAATAGGACATGGGGCGCAGGCATCGTAGTGCCGACTTTAGTCGGCTGAGGTCTTGGGCAGCGATGGGAGCCGACTAAAGTCGGCACTACCTACGGCGCAAACAGGAATGTTCCTACGAACCTTTGCTCAGGGTGGCCAAGCAACGGGGCAATCAAAAATATCCGCTTCCCTTAGCCGGCTGAAGCCGGCACTCCAACGCCAGTTCATAGACTTTTCAGACAGTCTATTAGGCGCAAACGGTAAAGTAGCCTGAAGCCCTCCCTAACAACTCTATTTTATTCGGCTGGCTCGTGGCCAATCCCTAGATCATCAAGCTTGAGATCAACCTTCTCGTACACATCTGCAAGAACAAGTAGGCAATTGATCGAGCCAAGCTCAAGCTGCGCCGTTAAACCTATCGCCTCGCGGAGTAGCCATAGATCGCCATCTTGACGCATATAGTGTTCAATCCGAGGCTCCTCCTGCGCGATCAGGAGATAGTCATGCAGCGCTGGAATCGTGCGGTAGTGACGAAACTTCATCCCGCGATCATAGCGCTCAGTGGATGGTGATAAGACCTCGACAATCACCGTTGGATTGATCAGGTTCAGGCGTGAAGCCTCAAGAAATTGGGGTTGCCCACAGACAACCGTGACATCAGGATAGGTATAGAGCCCGGTTGCCATGATTTTCAGGCGTTGATCACTATTGTAGACGCGACACTCACGGCGGCGGAGTTGGGCATGCAATGCAGCATGGGTGTTGCCAGCCAATAAATTATGCGCCTCGGTGCCGCCAGTCATGGCATAAATTTCACCTTGATAGTATTCATGCTTGTGGGTACTTGCCTGTTCAAACGCAAGATACTCAGCCTCGGTCATGAAGCGTTGTGGCTGTACTGTCATTGCAGTTCCTTACATATTCGCTGGTGATCGAGTCTTGCAGATAATGTGGCTCCCACGGGAAATCCTAGAGAGCCAAAAACCTCTATATCTGAAAGGGAGGGCTTCGCCCTCCCCGAACCCCTCCCACGCTCGCTACAACTCTACCGCCAGCACCCACTCCCAGCGCGCCGTGTAGTAGACAGTGGCGCGCTGCCCACCCACCCTGCTCCGCTCCAATTTGTAGTGGTCGTTGGCATCAATGCTGAAGCAGCGCCCCCCGACGCAGAAGTAGTGGAGGGTTGGTTTGTGACCTTCGCGCTTGAGATGCAGGGTGCCGCTGATCTGAGCTACTTCACCCGCTGCAATCGTCTGCTCCATGCGGCGGTGGCTGTAGGCTAGGATGATCCACGCCAAGCCACTCCAGCAGAGCAGACCAATTAGCACCGCCAGCCACATCTGCCAGAGGGGAATCCCTTCGTTGAGCGCCGCTAGGCCACTGCCCACTACGCCAATAACGGCTACAAAGGTAAAGAAGCCCTTCGTCAGCCCCACCGAATCGGCGTGGCGCGCCCGCATGCGCTCCTGCTGCCGCTCGGAGATGCTGCCGCGCTGGTTGGCACGTAGATCCTTCGGGGTGTACTGGAACACCTCCGCTAGCGCCTCATCTGGTGGGGGTGGTGGCGGGAGAAGTGTCTGCATGGTCAGTTATACCAGTGACGAGTGGTGAGTGACGAGTGACAAGCAGGGTATATCTTATTGCAATGCAGTCTGACGTAATTTGCCATGCGGCATATTCAACGGCAATTGGTGTTATTCTACCCCACCTCGGCGCCCAAGGCCACTAATCCCTGGCGCTCGGCGGCTGTGAGGCCGCGCACTCCTTGCAGCTTCAGGCCGTCGTAGGGGCGCGGCATCGGCATGCTGCGTAGGTTGTGGCCCGTGGCCACCGCCCAGACGCGCACGCTGCCATCTTCGCTGCCGCTGCTCGCTTCGCTCCCGTCGCGGCTGAAGGCGACGGCGACGACCGCCCGGCTGTGGCCGTGCATGGTGTGGCGACATGTGCCGCTGGTGAGATCCCAGAGGCGCACGGTGCGGTCGTCGCTGCCGCTGATCAGGGTTGCGCCGTCGGGGCTGAGGGCGATGGCGACGACGCGCTGCGCGTGGCCGCTGAGTTGGCTGCGACACTTCCCTTGCTGCACATCCCAAAGTTGAATGACGCCATCCTGCCCGCTGCTCACCAACTGCGTCGCGTCGGGGCTGAAGGCCAGCGACCAGATGGCGCCGTGCTGCCCCGCAAGCACGCTGGCAACGCGGCCCGCTCCACGATCCCAAAGCTGGATCTCGCCGTCGGCCCCGCCACTCGCCAGCCAACGCCCGTCCGGGCTGACGGCGAGCGTCCAGACGTGGTGGCGGTGGCTGGTGATGGTCTGCAGGCACGCACCGCTCGCCACATCCCAACAGCGCACGCTCCAGTCGGCGCTGCTGCTGAAGAGTTGCTGCCCTTCGGGGCTGAAGGCGACCGCCTGCACCCAGCCGTGATGGCCGCGCAGGATGGCTTGGGGCGTGCCAGCGGGCAAATGCCAGAGGCGGATCGTCTCGTCGTCGCTGCCACTGGCCAGCAGCGTGCCGTCAGGGCTAAAGGCGAGCGCCTGGATCCACTCCTGGTGGCCACGCAAACTGTGGCGCAGCGCACCACTCTGCGGATCGAGCAGGTAGATCGTCTCGGCCACCCCCACCGCGAGCGTCTGGCCGTCGGGGCTGAGCGCCATGCAGCGCAGTTGGTTGATGTGGCCCTGGAAGAGGCTGTGGCACTGGCCGTCGGCCAGTGACCAGAGGCGCACGTTCTGGTCGTGGCTGCCGCTAGCCAACATGCCACCGTCGGGGCTAAAGGTCAACGAGCGCACCCGATTCTCCGGCTCGCGCAACATCGCGTGGGGCTGGTAGTCGCTGCTGCGCCACAGGCGAATCGCTTGGTCTTCGCCGCCACTGGCCAGATAGCTCCCGTTGGGGCTAAAGGCGAGCGCCCGCACGGCCCCGCGATGGCCCTCGAGGGTGGCGACGATGGTGCAATCGGGGATGCGCCAGAGCTGAATGGTGGCATCAAACCCGCCACCTCGCGGGCATGCTACAACTCCAAGCCTGGTTGCGTACCCAGGGCCAAGCGGTGCTGGTGGGGCAACTGCTCGTCCAGCAAAACCTTGTCCAGCCGCAACATATTGAGGAGATTGTGAGCGTGAGGTCTCCGCTCTCTTCATAGAGGTAGGAAAGGGGCAAGCCCTCACAGGTCTAGTAGACCTGTGAGGGCTTGCCCCTTTCGCATGACGTTTAGGGCTGTCGCCCTGAAACCCGCTTTGGGGCTACGCCCCCATCCCAAACGGCTTGCATACTAGGGAGTCCTTTCTTGGCTCTTGCTCCGCATGCTCTATCGTACAACGCTTTAGGCTGCTTGGGTTGTGTCTGTGGAATTGGTCGCGCCTATGCTATCTCGCGCTGAATGAACGTCTGTGGCTTCAGCCATTGTCCGAGGAAATACCCTGCAATCAGCCCGATGGCGTGGGCAGGCCCCCCGATCATGGCGGTTGGATCGATCATGAGGAGCAAGGCGTTGCCAATAAACAGAGCCAGCGCCCAATGCTTGATGGCACCCTTCATGATGATCTTGTCGGGTTCGATGGCGCTCAATGCGGCAACCACTCCATAGACGGCTGCTGATGCGCCAACGACCGGCCCAATCCACTGGATAACATCGGCAAACGGAATGATCGTCAGGCTTCCGAGGAAGCCGCACAGTCCATATACGCTGAGCAACTTGCCGCCTCCGACAATCCGTTCAAGCCTTCTGCCGAATGGCAAGAGCACCCCCATATTAAGCACAATGTGAATCAGCATTTCATGTGAAAAAAAGACGCTGATCACTGTCCAAGGCGCTTCCATCACCCGGTGCGGATCGAGCAACAATACGTTACGTGTTTCTGGAAATAAATTCAACACAGTAAATACAATGATGTTTATCAAAACAATGGTATACGTCACTGTGTGTGTTCGCATATCTTCTCGTAGGTTGAAGGTATAGGCTTTCATGCTCTGCTCCTGTTGTTGCACCAACGTCAGCCTGACATGTTGGTTGAAGTTGAACTGCCACCCTACATCCCGCTGGATGCTGGGAGGATGCGTGGGAACCTCGTTCCCGCGTGCCCTCTTCATTCTATTAAGTAATGCTGCAGATCAAACCGGACTACCGGATGAATTCAAGCTCAGCCAAAGGATTGAGTGTTAACTAGGGTGATCGCAAGAGTGGATGGGCAATAGCGCAAAAGGAACGCGGTGTAGGGGCACGGCGTCGCCGTGCCCCTACACCGCGTGGTTTTTGGGTTGCTGACAGATTACCTACCAGCAGATTATGATAATATCTATGGAGGTATAAGGTAGCACAAGCGAAGGAAAGCTTCCAATGACGCTTGAACTGCGGCGTGAAAACCTGCGCGTGAGTTGGCAAAAGGATATGGCCCCCTCCCAGATCGACCAGATTCTGGCCAATCTCTGTGTCAACGCCCGCGATGCTATTGCGGACGTGGGGCGGGTGACGATTGAGACAGATATGGCGATCTTTGACGAGGCATATTGCGCCCATCATGCCGAGGTTACGCCTGGTGCTTATGTCCTCTTGGCAGTGAGCGATAACGGCCACGGCATGGACGAAGAGACCCTCAAGTACGCTTTTGAGCCATTCTTCACCACGAAGGCACAGGGTAGGGGCACGGGCTTGGGGTTGGCCACGGTGTACGGCGTGGTCAGGCAGAACCACGGCTTCGTGCATGCCTATAGCGAACCGGGCAGGGGCACCACGTTTCGGATCTACCTACCACAGCATCAGGGTGAGTTACCGTCTGTTGCGGCAGATAGGGCAAAGCCAACACCAGTAGTCTATGGCAACGTAGAGACCTACAGTGGACAACGGCCAAGTCAAGCCTATATGCAGCGCCTACTGGCCCAAGAGCACTTCATTGCGCTTGTTGCACTGCGGCATGACGTGGTTGTTGAAGGTTTCATCAAACAGCAGCACGCATGCGGGGTTCGGAAGCCCGCATAGACCGGTCAGGCTCAGGGCTAATCCCAGCCCTCACACGCGACTGAGTTTGCGCACCAATGGCGAAACCGTTGGCAATCCCTGTGGCTTACGACGCTTATTCGGAGGCCTCCGAATAAGCTCAGAATTGCATGGTGGCCAGCCATACCGTGAGAGCCTCGGCACGGGTTTTCAGGTCGTCACGCGCTGCATCGTAGGGGCCTGGCCGGTACTCGCCAGCGATCTGGCCATCGAAGATGAACAGCACCCGTTCGGTTTGTGCGGCCACACTAACGTCGTGGGTGACCAGCAGGATGCTCGTGCCGGTGCGATGGATGTCCGCCAGCAGGGCCATGATCTCGTTGGCCGAGCTTGAGTTCAAGGCACCGGTTGGCTCATCACCGAAGATCATCTGTGGGTCACTCATCAGCGCACGGCAGATGCCCACCCGCTGTAGTTGCCCGCCTGAAGCCTGGGTAATCTCACGCGTTTCCAGCTCCTCAATCGCGGTCTGTTGCATCAAAGCCTTGGCTTTGGCCCGGATCTGCGCGACGTTTTTCCGGTTATCGCGCATAGAGGGCAGCATGATGTTGTCGAGTACATTCAGGTTGCGTAGCAACGTCGGCTGCTGGAAGACAAAGCCCATCTTGCGCCGACGGAGATCGGCCAGTTCGTTGTCGCTCAGCCGCGCGAGATCTACGCCATCAAACATGATGCTGCCGCTGTCAATGCTATCCATGCCGCTCAAGGCAAACAGCAAGGTTGATTTACCTGAACCTGATGGCCCCATGATCGCCACGAATTCGCCTGCGTTGATCCTCACCGAGACGCCGTCGAGTACATTGCGCCGCTCGGTGCCCGCGCCAAAGGATTTGACGATGTTTGCGCCAACCATGATCGGCTGCATAGGTTCCTCCATTTCAGATTGCAGATTTTGGATTGTGGACTGGCGTGCATGGCGCTCCCGTGTGATCGGGCAGCGATAGGTATGCGACCTGCTCAAGGCCATCTAGTATTATACCAATTACCATTGAGCATGCCGCATGCCCAATGACAATCTAGCGCATTGAGATGCCATGCTCGGCTTTCAGCTATCGGCTATCGGCTATCGGATTTGGTATTACTCCTTGATGTGCTCCGCGATGCTGATCTGTCCCGCGTCCCATACACCGGCGATGGTCGCGCCTAGGGTCGCCACGCCCATTAGCAGCGGACTGAGCAGGTAGGCCAGCCAGGGATTGATCACGAACGCGAACGATGTGGCACCAAAAGAGCCGATCACCGCGCCCGCCAGCGCTTCGCCCAGCGTGTTGGCCAGGAGCGTGCCGAGCACGATGCCGATGCTCAGGATGCAGACTGAGCGGGCGAGGTACTGCGCCTGAATGTCCGCATTCGTGAAACCGAACGCCTTCATGACGGCAATTGCGTAGCGGTCTTTCGCGACCAGCATGCGCATAAACAGCAGGGTGATCAGCACGCTGAGCGTGAGCGCCACGCCCGCAGCGACCAAGGCAGCCTGGCCGATGGCCCTGATGGTCGCGCCGTAGGTCTGCGTGATATAGCCCTCTAGTCCCGTGACCTTGGCAAACGTGAACTGGTCTGCGTAGGCGGCGACGGTTGCGTCAACCAGGGATGGATCAACCAACTCCGCGCTGATCACGCTCCACATGGTCGCGGCATCAGCGTCGGTGAACGCCGCTTTGGCCGTTTTGCCGCCATTGGTCACATCGGAGTAGATACCGCACACCGTGAGCGCTCGCTCCTGCCCCGCGATCAGCACCGGCAGGACAGCACCAACTGTGAGGCCCAGATCATCGGCGTTCAGTACCGAGAGCGCAATTTCATCGTCGGCGACGGGCGCCCGCCCGGCGGCATAGGTCAGTGGGAAGAGCGTATGGTCGCCCAGTTCGACCAGCAACGGTTGCTCTGCGCCGTCGGCCAGCCTGGCGTGGAAGGTTTTGGTGGTGAGCACGCCAAAGCGGGCGATGGCGTCGTCATGTTCCATCACGGCGGCGATGTCCGCTGCTTTGCCGGAGATGTTGTCAGTCTGCTGAAGATCAAGGCGCAGATCGCTGTTGCCGACTCCCATGTAGGTGATAAAGCTTTTGGCGGCGATGGTATGGTACAAATTCTGTGGAACGATGGTCATGAACGTCGCCAGCACCAGCACAGTCAGCATAGTGGCGTAGAGCGTTTTACGGGCGAGCACGTCTTTCATGCCCAGGAATAGATTGACCCCTAGCAACTTGTTCACACTCAGGCGGAAGTATTTGCCCCCGCTGGATTGTTCTTGGGCGCCGCCGAAGCGCATGGCTTCCGCCGGGGAGATCTGCCGAAAGCGGTTCAGCACGTGCTGGACGTACATCAGGATAGCTAGGAACACCAGCAATACGCTGATCATGCCCAAAAGCGGGGCGAGGGCGGCGTTCGCGCTTGCGCCCATGTACAGCCGGATGTTGGCGAGCAGCGGGTCGTGAAAGACCAGGGAGAGGCCCAAGCCAAGGAGGCAGCCTGCCGCCGCCAGCGCGGCGTAGCTTGCTAGGTAGATCTGTTTGATGTCGCCAACCCGCAGCCCGATGGCTTTCATCACACCGATCTCGCGGTAGTCATCCTCGATCTTGGCCAGCAGCGTGAAGCGGATACACAGGAACGCGATCGCAAGCACCAACGCGCTAAGCAGGAGGATTACCGCAATCATCAGCCCGTCGGAAAGACCGTTCACCAATCTGAATAGGGGGTAGGTGAGAGTCGGGCCATTCGCCTCCAGACCTGCAGCAGTGTAGGCGCTCGCGAATGCGCCCAGCCCATCCATGTCATGCAGCCTGAACTCAATCAGGTATTCTACGTTGCCGAACGGCTTGAGCGCCGCAAAGTCGTTGGTGCTCACCAGAAAGCGCTTGGACGACGAGAGCATCGGTTGCATCTGCGAGTCGCGCAGCGGCCCGGCGACGATGAAGGTGTGCCCAGCAACACGCACCGTGTCGCCAACCCTGGCGGTGCCATCCTGCATGTAGGTGAGCGGGACGTAGAGTTCCCCATCGGCAACCTGGATGATGTTGCCGTCCAAGTCGAGCAGATAATCGAAGTGTTCGCCCTGCACCGCGAAGCCGTTATCCTGCATGCTCCCTGCAAGCGATCGGGTTGGAAATACAAGCTGCGCACCGTCTACGTTGAGGAATTCCAGCACCTGAAACGCGGCAATCGCGTCATTCTGGGCCACAAAGGTCGCCATACGGTCTTGATCCAGCTCGCCCGCGTGCATCTGCATGAAATGCGGCGTTTTCGCCCGTGTCATGAGCGTATCAAGCGCGCCGACAAGATTGACGACGAGGATGGCTGCCAGTGCCACCAGCAGGGCCGCCGCCGCGACAAAGAGCATGGTGGTGAGCGTGACCGCTTTATTCCGGCGTATATCGTTGCGGATGATCCGATAGTACATGAGGCACCTCTCGTTCTGCTTGGCGCACTACAATGATTGTGGTGCGAGGGAGGGCCAAGGCTCTCCCACACCCTCCCACCAGGCTCATGCAAACCAGGCCAGCAGCGCCAGAACGACCGCGATGGGCAGGCGGGCCAGGCCCACGCGTACCCAGTTCGCATCACCCGCGATCGCTGAGACTGCCTGGCGTCCCTGCGGGTTGAAGACCACCAACGCCGCCTTCAAGCCCCAGCCTACCGGAATCAGGATGATCAGCAACCAGCCAGCCCAGGTTTTGGGGCCAGCGATGAAGCTGAACAGTGCCGCCAGGTAGAGCCCAATCAGCAGCACCGCGATGATGATGAACCACCAGGGGCGCCGCTCGCCCGCGTAAGCCGCCGCCTCGATGCGCTGCCAGCGCCCACCCATCACGATCATGGCAACGCTGGTTGCCGCCGCCGCAATGGCCAACAACCAGCCGAAAAGATTGACGAACATGGGCTGGCTCCTTAGAGGCTGTCTGAAAAGGGTCTCAGTGCCATGCCATGCTACGTGGCACGCGGTGGAGTGCCGGCTTTAGCCGGCTAAAGCCGGCACTCCACCGCGTAGCGACCGACTTTTCAGGCAGCCTCTTAGACATGGTTCATAGTTACTTTACAGTTTAGTCTCCGATGGAGTGCCGACTTTAGTCGGCTGGGGTCGTAGATTGTCATGGGATGCCGACTGAAGTCGGCACTCCAACTGTAATACCATTTACTATTGAGCCTATCGCATTGTCACCCTGAGCGCAGCGAAGGGTCTCTCTTCGTCACGCAAAGAGATGCTTCGCTGCGCTCAGCATGACGATAATGCGGACAATTCAATCGCAATTGGTATTACCCCTGCCGCTCTTCCTGCAGGACGAAGTGACGACCCAGGAAGGCGAAGCCGAGCAGCACCGCACCCGTCACCCAGCCGCCCAGACTGAACAGCGGCGGTCCGTAGAGTCCTAGCCCAGCCCCTGCCACGACCAGCACAATTGCTAGCGCCCCGAACATGCGCATGCCGTAGAGCGTGATGAAAGGGAGGTAGTGGACGCCGACCACGATCATCGCCGCCGGGAAGAACCAGTGCATCTGGTAGAGCGTGGCCGCGCCAACGAGCAAGAAACTCGGTGGCACGGTGAAGGCTGTCTGGGCACCGAGCGCCCAGAGCCCATTCGTCGGGCTGACCGCACCAGGCCGCCCCAACAGCCGAACGACGAACTGGGTCAGCGGGAAGATCGCCATGCTGCCGAAGAAGAGTGCCGCCATGCCATAGATCGGGGCGAACCAACTCCCCAGGGCTGCGGCGACCAGCCAGATCAGCCCGGCGACGAATTGGCCGCCAAAGCCGCCTAGGAAGGCCGTGCGCATTTCACGCTGGGCTGCATCAATGGTCATCCCAGCAGGCGCAAGCGGTGGCGTCGTGGGCGGATGGTGGATAGGACGCATGGTTTCAAGCTTTTTGGTATTTGTCGATGCCAGCCCCCAACACGAGCCCAATTGCGGTTCTGGCCCCGGCGATGATCAGGTACACGGCATTCCCGGTGTTACTCAAGAGCAAGACGCTCAGGCCGCTACCGATACAGGTGCCGATCAACATGCCTAATTGCGCGTAGGTGTACGAGCGTTTTTCCACGGGCATTCTCAATTCTTCGTGTTGCCAACGCGATCCAGACCGCAAGGCTATGGCTTAAGCATAGCGGCATCTCACGCGCTGCGTACCCGCCACGCGACCGATCCGGGACTGGTTCTGTGGGCGGAGGAAGCCCCATGTGCAACAACGTAAGGGCCTGCACCAGGTAAGCGCGGCGACCGCCAGGCCGCCTGCCAGGTGCGCACGCCCAAGTGCCGGGATTGCGTGCTCGTGGCGCCACCCTGGTGTGGTCGGCGTTGCCGAGCCGGTCAGCGGGAACCAGACCCCAAAGCCAAGCGCCAACAGTCCAGCCAGCCCCAGCCCATTCGGCCAGGGAGCGTGGGTGAGTTGCTGACGTTGGGTAGCGGCGACGAGCCAGATCGCGGCCTCACGCACACCGAATAGCGTAAGAGGGGGCGTGGGGGAACTTGGTTCCCCCACATCCCCCTACCCTACGACGGCCAGCGCCAGATCCTTCACATGGTAGATGCGCAAGGAGTCGCGCCAGAGGCTGCCTTCGGCAACGATGAGCAGCCCGTCACTGGTGCGCTCGCTGCGGGTGATGTGCAACTCAAGGCGCATGGTGGTGGGTACGGTGGGCGAGGCGATCTGGCCGCGATATTTCCAGACGCAGCGTGGGCCGTGCGGCACTGCTAGGTGCGGTGAGGCGAACTCGCGCCCGAGGCCGTTGTGCAGCGCGTAGGCTTGCAGCGCCCGTAGCATCGCTTCGACACCGAGCGAACCGGGCATCACCGGGTCTTGGTGGAAGTGGCAGCGGAAGAACCAGTCCTGCGGGTCTACCATGCGCTCGCCGTAGACGTAGCCCTGGCCATGTTTGCCGCCGCCCGCAACGAGCTTGACGCGATCGAGCAGGTGGAAGTGGCCCACGGGCAGCCGTTCGTGGATGCGTCCCGGCGCGGCGCGGTAGAGCGGCTGCGCGGGATCGCCAAGCTCTAAGGTGACGACCGGCTGGCCCGGCGCTTCACTGAGCCACGGCTGGGTCTCGCGTCCGCCATCGAGTCCTACCTGTTTCGCCAGGGCCGCTTTGGTGAAGTAGCCGAAGGCGGCATCGCCGACGAAGCAGGGTTCGCCGTCACACTCCAGGGCGTAGTCGAACTTCTGGATGATTACGCCATCAATTGCCGTTGAGGAGCGCATGGTGACGCGGTTACGCAACGTTTTGCCGCGCAGATCCACTGGGCGCACAAGCTGCCCCGTGCCGTCAAGGTTGCGGAAGTAGAGATCGTGCTCCGCGAAGGGCAGCGTCGAGCCGAGCCAGGCCGAGAGGAAGCCGCAGGGCTGGAGGCCCAACTCCATCAGGACGCTGTAGGGTGTCTCGGGGTAGCTGTTCTGGTGGCAGAACCAGGGGTTGACCGGCACGTCATACTCGCTGATCAGGCTCGCGCCCGCACGCGGTTCGCCGCGCACGCCATCTACGCTGACGATGCGGCTGATCAATTGCAACTCGCTGTTGGGCGTGCGCGGGGCGCGCCGCCCGTCGTAGATCGCGTAGTCGGGGCCGAAGCAGGCGACGAGGGAGCCGGTGGCGAATTCGCTGATCTGCTGCTCGTTGCAGAGCACCGGCTCCGTCAGGGCGGGGCGTGTCGCACGCTGCGCGGGCGGTTGCAGCGCCGGTTCCTTCTCGCGCAACTGCAAACCGAGATCGTTGAAGCGCACCACGATGCGATCATCAACCAGAATGTCCACAATCGCCCGCGCCAGCGGCACAGGTTCCATCTCGATGCCGGTGATCTCCATGCGGTAGACCATCAGGCTATTCGCGGGGGTCACCTGGCCGCGACAGCGCACCTGCTGCGGCAGGCCGAAGATGGGCTGGAAGCGGGCGTCCATGGTGTGGCTCTGCATGCCCAGGGCGAGCATGTAGCACTGTAGCAGTTGACCGCAGCCTTCGGCCATGAGCGATCCGGCCAGTACCTCGTCATCCTTGAAGTGGCACGGGAAGTACCAGTGGTCGGGGCGGAGCTCCTTCTCGGCCACAATCAGGCCCAAGCCCCACGCGCCACCCTGCGGATCCATGCTGGTCACGCGGTCAATCATGAGCATGGCGGGCGGCGGCAGGCGCAACGAAGGATTCAGACCGCGCTGGTCGTAGGCGGGGCCGAAGCAGCCCGCCACGTCGCCCGCACTGAGGCGCAAGAGATCTTCGTAGCTCAAACTGGTACGCGGCGTGCGCAGCGGGGCGTTGAAGTGCTGCACGATAGCCGCACGGCGCTCCTTGAGATCACGCTCATTGTCAATCACGCCGCGCCCACCGGCCAACTCGCCGTCGGAGAAGAAGCCGGCGCAACCGCCGTCCATCTTCAGCACCATGCGCTCTTCAACAAAACACTCATAGCTAAAGAAGAAGAGCAGCGTGTCGCCGTTGCGCGCAAACGAATTGATCTTAATATCGTAGCGCAGCGTCTCACCCGCCTTAGGCAGATCATCGAGGAAGGTGAGCGTACAGTCGAGCAGACGGTAGACCCGTTCGCTCTTGCATTGAAAATCGATGCCCAAATAGCTGATGAGCAGCAGGTCACACTGGCCCGACTCGACCGAAACGGCCCAGGGCGCTTGGCCATCCACACAGTACCAGGCATCGCGCGGAATGTCATACTCAGTGGTAATACTGCACGGGCGATAGAGATCACGCTCAGCGTCGAGCTTGGTCACACGGCTCACGAGCAGATAGGGCGGCATCGGCAGACGCACCCGGCGCAGGTAGCTATCGATCACCGCATACTCCGGCCCAAAGACCTTAGCAATCGAGCCGCAAGCGAACTCGAGGAGGGCCGCTTCGTCCCAGATAACGTCGGGGTTCTGGGCGGACGCGGGGTGGCCGTCACCCCCTGGGCTTGCGGGGGCTGAGGGGTGGCCCTCACCCACCGGCCCCCCTTCGGCAAGCTCAGGGCAACGCCTCTCCCGCGTGGCGGGAGAGGGGGAGTCTGTGAGCAGCGCTTCAACATTGCCAAGCAGTTGGCGCATGGTGCGCTCGCGGGCGGCAAGTAGTTCGGCGTGGTTGGTGGGAGCGGGGAGATCTTCAACCAAGGCAGGAACCTCCTCTGGAGGGGTATGGGTGGGGAGGATAGGGGTTTGAGGTGCTGCGGGTAGGCTTTTCGGGAGCGACGGGTGGCCCTCACCCCCCGGCCCCCTCTCCCACGTTGTGGGAGAGGGGGAGATGGCAGCATCATTTTCTTGCGTCGCTATGCGTTCTTTTGCGGCAACCAATGGTGGGTTGTGGGGGAGCGATGGGTGGCCCTCACCCCCCGGCCCCCTCTCCCACAACGTGGGAGAGGGGGCGATGACAGCGTAGTTCTCTTGCGCCTCTATGCGCTCTTTGGCGGCAACCAACCCACGCGGCGCAACGAGCGGCACCGGCACGGGCAGCGGATCGGGCGGCGCACCACGGCCCGCCGCGACCATCTGACGATGCGTGTCACTGGCGATGCTCGCGGTGATGCCAGGGCCGCCGACAACGATGGGGCGCATGAGGCTGCGTCCGCTGGGCGCTTGGACGGCATTGGGGCGCAGCAGCGCCCAGAGATCGAGCGGCACCTGATGAGCCACGAGGCGCGCCAGGAGTTGCACCAGCGTCAGCCGCTCGTCGGCGCCGCGCCGGGCAATCGCCAGCGCCAGATGCTCACGGCCCGCAAAGCACTCGCCGATCCAGCGGGTGCAACTGTTGCCCGGCCCAAGCTCCAAGAAGATGCGCGCCCCATCGGCGTAGGCGCGCTCCAAGAGGCGCGGGAAGTCTACCGGCTGGCAGACGGCGCGGGCGATGTTGTGCGCGATCGCGTCGCTGTTCACCTCGCCCACCCCATAGTGGGCGGCGGTGTAGAGGCGCAAGGGCGGCACGTCGGCCACCGGCATGTGGTGGAAGGTGACGAGATCGGCAAAATCGGCCTCCACCGGCGGGCAGTGCATCACCGCGCCAAAGGGCGCCCGGAAGCTCTCGCCGCCGAGATCGGCCAGTACCGGCGGCAAGGCCGTTGCCAAGCCCGCCAAGACGACTTCATTGGGCGTATTCACATGGGTCAAAAAGAGTTGGCGCTCGCCGCGCAGCCGTTCGCGCACCCGCTCGACCGGCGCACGCACCACGTAGACATGCCAGAAGTCGTCGTCGCCCTCCGCCCCAAGGCCCAGGTAGTCACGGGCCGCCGTGCGCTGGCCGACGAGTCGTTGGGTAAAGACGGGCGATGTGGCCAAGCGGCGCATCACCTCATCGCCATCGCGCCAGACGCCCAAAGCCCACTGCATGGTCGACTCGCCCATGCTGTAGCCCAGAGCGCAGCCGGGGCGCAGGCCAAAGCCTTCGCGCAGCAGCGTGGTGAAGAGGGTGGCAAAACCGACTCCCGCCGCCATCAGGCTAGTGGTATCACCACGCAGCCGCAGCTTCTGCCGCTCCAAATCGGCCTCGTTGGGGCGCGTCTGCTGGCGCAGGTAGAGCCGGTGGGCACCAATCGCCGCATCAGGGCGCGAGGCGGCCCGTTCGAGTACCTCGTGCAAGCCGGGGAAACTGGGCAGCAGCGTGCGCCCCAGCCCCGCGTAGCTCGTAAAGGCCCCCGGGTAGACCAGCGCCACTTCGCCGCGCAAGCCCAAGGGGCGCGCCGTGAACGCACTGCCGCCCGGCGTCTCCCACGAGCGACCTGTAGCAATCACGCCCGGCAGCGCCTTGCGCGCCAAACCAAGCTCACGCAGCAGATCGTTGGGCGTATTGGCCACCAGCGCCAGCGTATGGCGTGCGCCACGCGCTTCATTCCATGCGCTGATCGCATCGCGCTGCACCGCCTCCAACGGCTGCCCGGCCTGCACCGCAGCCTCCAGTTCATCCAACAGCCCTTGCAGCGCCGTGAGCTCATTGGCCGCCAAGGGGATCAAGACCGGCAGCCGCTGGCGGGCGCGCAGGTCGAGGGGCGGGGCGGGACGGCCCTCACCCCCCGGCCCCCCTTCGGCAAGCGATCCCTGAGCTTGTCGAAGGGCAGGGCGACGCATCTCCCACGTTGTGGGAGCGGGGGGGAGGGCCGATGGGTTCTGGGCGTGCCCAGGGCGGCCCTCACCCCCTGCTGACGGGTTTTGGGAGTACCCAGGGTGGCCCTCACCCCCTGCCCCCTCTCCCGCGTTGCGGGAGAGGGGGTGATGACCGACAGGTTCATTCTGCCTCCCCGGTAGCCGTCCCACTTCCCCCAACACCGCATGCGCCACCAGCCCACCGCTGCCCAAGGCATTGACGGCGGCGCAGCGGCGCATAGCACGCGGGGCCATCCAGGGGCGTGTATCGTGCGGGACGTAGAAGGGGGTGGTTGCCCAGAGCGCCGCTTCACGCGGGGCGTGCCAGCCGGGTACGCCAAGCTGGATGCGCCCGTGCAGGCTGAGCGCGGCGCGAATGAGGCTGGCGATGCCGGCGGCGGCTTGGGCGTGGCCGATGTTGGCCTTGGCTGAACCAACGGCGCAGGTCAGGGCGACCTTTTGGCTCGCTTCGTTTGCACCATAGACCTGCGCTAACCCAGCGATCTCGGCGGTATCCTCGGTGGCTACGCCGCTGGCCCAGAGTTCCAACGCACCCACATGGGTCGGGGGCACGCCTGCGGCTTGCAAGGCGCTCAGGGCTGCCCGCGCTACCACCTGGGCCGCGTTCTCGCCCGCTTGCTGCGTCAGCAGCGCCAGGGAATCGAGGGTTGCGTAGATGCGCTGCTCGGCTTCGCTCTCGGCATTGTGGCGACGCAGCACAATTGCACCCGCCCCCTCGCCGACGAGCCAGCCAGTGACCGAATCAGCGTGGCCCACACCGCTGCCGACGGGACTCACGATGCTGCGGGTGAGCACGCGCTCCACGCCGCCCGCAAGGTCCACTGCGCCCACCACGACCGCCTCGACGCTGCCTGCCGCCAGGAGTTCTTGGGCGATCTCCAGGGCGCGGAAGACACCGCACTCCTCGGCGGCAATCGTAAAGGCCGGGCCGCTAAAGTCCCAGAGCGCAGCGATGCGGCAGGCCATCAGGTTGCCAATAAAGCTGGTGTACTGGTTCACCTGCGCCGGATCGTTGAGCGTCGCCTTGATCGCATCTTCAAGCTGCGCCAACTCTGTCGGCTGCAAATGAATCCCCGCCTGCTCAAGCGCAGCGGGCAGTTGCCAGACCATATCTACACGGGCACGAAACTGATGGACGGCCAGTTCCGCCTCCATCGCCACCAGCACCGCCACATTGCCCCCCGGCTGCATACCAGCATCGCGCAGCGCCTCGTCGGCCACCTTGAGAATGAGCAACTGCTGCGGAATGGGCTGATCGCCCGCAGCGGGCGGAATCTTGTAGCGCAGGCTGTCAATCGTGAAGCGCTCGATGTAGCTACCGGCAGGCGCAACGCCCTCGGCTAGGCCATAGGCACGCAAGAGATCGCCATCCTGCTCACACCCCTTCCAGCGCGTCGCGGGCAGCGGGCCAAACGCCTGCTCACCAGCGACGAGCGCCTGCTCAAATTCATTCAGGCTCTGCCACGGGCCGAAGCAGGCGCCCATGCCGATGATGGCGAGGGGGGGATGAGGCGCTGGCTTCGACAGGCTCGTTGGCTGAGCTTGTCGAAGCCCACGGGCGTCGCCTGCACTCGTTGGCTTCGACAGGCTCAGCCAACGGGTGTCGCTCTTGTTGCCCGCTGGCTGAGCTTGCCGAAGCCCACGGGCGTCGCCTGCACTCGTTGGCTGAGCTTGCCGAAGCCCACGGGCGTCGCTCTTGTCGCCCGTTGGCTGAGCTTGCCGAAGCCCCTGCCCAACCCGCTCCAACACCAGGTGAGCATTGGTACCCCCAAAGCCGAAGGCGCTCACTGCTGCCTGGTTCGGGTGGCTGCTGGGCCAGGGCTGTGCGCTCCGCACGATCTGCTGTGGGCCGACCGCGCCCGAGGGGCTGGCGAGGGGCGTTGTGATGCCAATGGTCGGCGGAATCTGGTTGTGGGCCATGCTCAACGCGACCTTCATCACGCCCGCCATGCCGGCGGCGGTGAGCATGTGGCCAAAGTTGGATTTGACCGAGCCGAGCAGCGGGAGGTGGCCACGTTGACCAAAGAACTGCTCGATGGTCTGGAGTTCAACAGTATCGCCAACGGGCGTGCCGGTCGCGTGGCACTCGATGTAGGCCGTGTCACTGGGCGCAAGGCCCGCTTCAGCATAGGCGCGTTCGTAGGCCAGCAGTTGGCCTTTGGGGTTGGGTACGAGTACATGTTTGCCCGCGCCGTCGTTCGACCAGCCGATGCCTCGAATGAGCGCATAGATCTTGTTGCCATCGCGCACAGCGTCGCTGTAGCGCTTGAGCAGCAGCGCACCCGCCCCTTCGCCCGAGGTCAGCCCACGCGATTCGCGCTCAAAGGGCGCACTCGTGCCCCCTTCGGGGTAGGCTTGGAAGATCGAAAAGCCCATATGGATAAAGAGCGCATCGGCGGCACTCACCGCACTGGCCAGCATCAGGTCGGCCTTGCCCAGTTGCAACTGGGTGCAGGCCAACTTGAGCGCATAGAGCGACGAGGCACAGGCGGCGTCGAGGGCCATCCAGCCGCCGCGCAAGCCCAACGCCTGCGCCGCAAGCGCGGCAGGGCCAGCCGAAATTGCCGCATCACGGGCGGCACCTGGCGCCGCAAAGATCGCCGGATCGAGCGCCACCGGCCAGCCCGCCAACTGGGCCAAGCCCTGCTCCACCGCCCGCCGGTAGATCGGCGCAAGCAAGCGTTGCGAAGCGTGGGTCGGGAAGGAGAGGTTACCCAGCACTATTCCGCAGCGCCTCAGCGCATCAAGATCGCCAAAGACGCCGCCATCAGCCAGCGCCTCACGGGTCACGCGCAGCGTCCATGCATAGAGCTTATCGAGTTCGGCGAGGTGTTCAGGCGGCAACTGGAAGCCAGTCGGATCAAACGGCGGCGCCTGCACAAAACCGCCGCGCAGCGCATAGTAGCGGTCACGTTTGCCCTTCGCCGGATCAAAGAGCAGCAGCGGATCAATCCCCATCTGCTCAAACGTCGCCAGCGAAGTGCTATCACGCCCAGCGACAAGATTCTGCCAAAACTCCCCAAGCGAGCTCGCGCCCGGAAAGAGGCATGCCATGCCGACAATTGCTATTGGTTCTGTCAAGGGGGAACTCCGAACAGGTGAACAGAGAACAGAGGAACAGGTGAACAGGTGAACAGAGAACAGGTGAACAGAGGAACAGGTGAACAGAGGAACAGAGGAACAGGTGAACAGAGAACAGAGAACAGAGGAACAGGTGAACAGGTGAACAGAGAACAGGTGAACAGAGAACCTGGTTCTCCCGTACACACCAGCGAGGGCATGGGAGAACCTGGTTCTCCCATAAATCCTACGCTGCAGCCGGGTTGAAGAGACGGTTTAGGTGCTGGCTGATTGCCACCTCTGCGCCCTCAAGGCGCAAATAGATGCGCCCGTCGGCATCGTGGGCGATCAGGTCGGCGAGCATGCGGTAGTCGCTGTTGGAGCGTACCTTCATGGTTACGTAGAAGGTTGCGCCCGGCTGCGGGGTGGCGTAGAGTTCGCCGACCGCGTTGCTCAACGGTAGGCTCGCCGCGCCGTGGTGCTGCCAGGCCCAGATCACAAGGCTCTGGAATTGCACATCGGCTAGGTAGGGGTCGAATGAGCGCACCGGAAACTGCCCTTGGTCGCGGTCGCTCACTTCGGGCATCTGACAGCGCATGGTGAGACCATTGGCATCGCTGCTTAAGACGTGTTCGACGCCGCGGAAGCGCGGCCCGTGGAAGAGGGTGCCTTTGGCGTACAACTCGGCCCCCGGCGTTGGCTGGCGCTCGCGCAGATCCATCTGCTCGATCTGCGGCGCAGCGGCACGGCGGCCATGACGCAGAATCAGGCGAGCACGGTAGTGGTAGCGCGGACGCTTCTCACCCTCGCTGCTCACCGTCGCCTCCAGCGTCAACGTCCCCGCCGTCGCATCGCGCTCCGTCTCACGAATGGTCAGCACATATTCCGGGGCGAGGCTCTCATCAAAGACAATCCCCTTGAGCACTTGGTAGTTCTCGGCGCGGGCGAAGTGGTAGCCGGGCAGCAACTGCTCGCAGCCATGGATCATCCAGGCCATGCCGCATGTTGCAGGCAGAACCGCATGGATGCCAATCATATGATCCTGGAGGAAGGGGTTATCCTCCTGGGTGAGCCTACGGCGAATGCGCCACGTCCGCAACGGGCCGCTGTAGGGCTCCGGCGGCGGGGCCAAGGGGCTGCCGACCAACACCTGGGGCGGGCGCTCGGCACGGAATTCCAACTCGTCCACCAGACGGGCCACGCCCGCATCCAGCGGAATCACCTGAATCCCCCGTTCGGCAAAGAGCGCCTTGAGCGCAGGCGTCACCATGCCCGCATCCCACGGCCCCCAGTTCAGCGCGACCGTATGGCAGGCCGGGGCGTCGCGTTGGATCAGGTGTGCCACCCGATTGAGGATTTCATTAGCCATCGCATAGTCCGACTGACCCGGGTTGCCGTAGAAGCCCGCCGCCGAGGAGAAGAGGATCAGGTGGTGCAGATCGGCGGGCGCGAGGCAGGCCAGCAGATTACGCAGGCCAATGATTTTCGGCGTAAAGACCGCATCAAAATCGGCGGCCCGCTTCTGCTCAATGCGCCGGTCGGCCAGCACACCCGCGCCGTGGAAGAGGCCGGTAATCGGCCCAAGGCGCGTTTGGGCATCGGTCAAGGCGCTGCGTAGCGCCGCAGCATCAGCAATATCCACACTCAGATACTCAGCGCGGCCACCGGCAGCACGAATCTCCGCCAGCGTATGGGCAATCTCGCGCTGCGCCTGGATCGTACCAAGCTCACGCCGGATCACCGCAGGCGTCGCCTTCTCGCCCCGGGCGGCAAGCTCCTTGGCAATCCGCTGCATCAAGGCCGGCTCATCGGGACACTCCGCCACAAACGCGGGCGGCTCACCCGCCGCCGAGCGCCCCAGCAGAATAAAACCACAGCGAAAGCGGCGGGCCATGCCCACCACACAATTGGCCGTAATACCACGCGCCCCGCCGCTCACAACGAAGAGCGAGTTGGCATCTACGGGCCGGGGAGTTGTATTGTTGGTCATGAGATGATCCTAAAGTACAGGGAACAGAGAACAGGGGAACAGGGGAACAGAGAACAGGGGAACAGAGAACAGGGGAACAGAGAACAGGGGAACAGAGAACAGGGG
>NZ_NQWI01000235.1 GCF_002532535.1 Candidatus Viridilinea mediisalina | reverse complement strand
AATCTCCAATCTCCAATCTCCAATCTCCAATCTCCAATCTCCAATCTCCAATCTCCAATCTCCAATCTCCAATCTGACATGGCACCACAATTCGCTACTGCTCGTGTACCAATCCGGTATGCCATCCGCTGCCTGGCACTAACTGATAATTGGCGGTCGCACGGGCACCGCTACGGTTGCCAAAGGCGGTATAGACCCGTGGGCCGACCGGGTCGCGTTCGTTGAGGTAGAGCGTTGCATACAAGGAACCATTGTTGTTGGCAACGATATCGCCGATCCAGCGCGTCGAACCATCGGGCATCGTGACCCAAATGGTCACAACTTCGCCAGCTTGGAAGCCGCTGGCACTGAAGGCTGCGTGGCTGTGCTGGGCACTCGCATCCGGCCCGACGTTGAGTGTGGCCTCACTGCGGGCATGGGTTCGATCACCCGGCAATAGTTCAAACTCGGCGATACCAGTGCGATCCGAGCGCAGACCATAGGCAGTGAGCGCGTAGTTGCCGACGGGGGCACCGCCCATAGCTAAGACATACTCGATGATGCCTTCCGAGCCAGCGGTGGTGCGTCCAAGATCGGTAACGCGATTGTCGGGGTAGCGGAGCCAGAGCGCTACCTCTTCGCCGGGGCCGTAGCCGCTGCCACGGAAGACAAACCGACTGCCTTGATGCCCTTGGCTTATGTCTGCGCTGAAGCTGACCTGCTGCGAGGCCGCAGCCCCTTGGCCAATCGCAACATCAATGCTGGCATAGACTTCGCGCCCACTCGTTTGGCCAAAAGCGGTATAGGTGTAACGCCCGGTTGGGCTGAAGGTAGCTCCAAGAAAATCGGGTACATACGGATAGCTAAAGCTGCCGTTGTCGTTGGTCTGCACCTCGGCCACTGCATAGACCGTATAGTCGGGGTAGGTAATCCAGACCGATACGGTCTCGCTGGGGCTGAAGCCGTTACCTACCAGCGTTACCGTATCGTTCTGCTGCGGGTTGTGCGGGCTGGCCGTGAGGCTGGCAGCCGCAAAGCTACTCCACGACCAGAGAGCGAAGATCAGCGCTAGTGTGCCCGCAAAGCAAACGGCTACCGTTCGTTTCAGGTTGAGATAGTGTTGGATTTGCATGGGTATACTCCTTTCATAAGCTGTTGTTAGGGAAGGATACAGAAACGAGAAAATAGAAAATAGGTTTGCGGCATCAGGATGATCTGAATGCCTCCAAACAGTAAAGTGCCCCTACCTGCTTTCACCATACGCCAAGGGCACATAGACGCCTAGTAGTGGAGGTGACGGTACGATGACAGGGGCTTAACATTTTTGTGACAAAGCCAAAAAGCATGAATTAGCAAGCGAACCTGTGCTAGAATGGCACGTAATTTGGTTGAAACCGCCATGTTCGCGGAGTGAAAAGGTTACGTCATGGCTTACAATGTGCAACGTCTTCTCCTGTTGGTCTGTTTCCTGAGCATCCTTACCAGCTTCAGTGGCCGCGCTACCGCCACTGCACAGGCCGCTGCGCCGACGCCTAGCCCGGTAGCTACGCGGACGCCTGTGGCGACTCCGGTGCCTACGCCACCACCCTTGACTTTGCAACGGGGGAGTGTGCGCGAGCGGCCCTATGTGATCATGTTTGATAATCATCGTGATGCCTATCCGCAGACGGGCATGAACCAAGCGCCGTTGGTGATTGAGGCTCTGGCTGAGTTTGGGATCACGCGCTATATGGGCATCTATGTACCTGGCCTGAGCCCCGAACTCCGCACCATTGGCCCGGTGCGCAGCGCCCGCTCCTACTTTGTTGAGTATGCCAAGGGCTTCCGGGGCGTCTTTGTGCATGCCGGTGGTTCACCCGATGCTTTGGCCATGGTGGCCAATTCGGTTGAGTTGGTGGATATGGATGCGCTACATCGCAATGCTGAGACCTTCTTCCGGCGTTCGAGCGATCGCTTTGCGCCACACAATCTCTTTACTTCCAGTGCCCAGATTGAAGCTTTCTTAGCCACGCAACAGCTTGAAAAACCGAGCGATCTGCACGAAATTGGCTTCCTGATCAAAGCCGATGCGCCACTGGCCCAGCGCCCAGCCAGCCAGTATCTGCGCTACCACTTTACCTACAGTGAGGCGTATGTGGCATGGAGCTATGACCCCAGCACCAATAGCTATCGCTACTTCCGCCAGCAGCGTCCCCATATTGATGGGGCGACAGGCGAGCAATTGAGCTTTAAGAATGTGATTGTGCTGGAGGTGCCGGAACGTCCGGTGCCTGGCGATACCCAAGGGCGTATTCAGCAGAATGTCATCGGCGAAGGTGCGGCCCGCATCTTTATGGATGGCCAAATGAGCGAGGCGGTCTGGCGCAAGGGCGCTGGCTTTGCCCAATTGCAACTCTTTGACGCCCGTGATCGTGAAGTCGCCCTCAACCCCGGCCCGATCTGGATTGCGGCCATTCCTTCCCTCGATCACCTGAGTGTTGAAGGCGGCTTGGTGGCACCGCTAGTGCCGTTGCCAACCCTCGATCCGAGCGCTCGTTTATTCATTTGGTCTATTA
>NZ_NQWI01000234.1 GCF_002532535.1 Candidatus Viridilinea mediisalina | reverse complement strand
TCGGCACTACGATGCCTGCGAATATGTGCTATTCAGCATGACAGGCTGCTGGGGTACCTAACAATTTCTGCTTCCCTTAGTCGGCTTCCCATCGCTGCCAAAGACCTCAGCCGACTAACGTCGGCACTACCTACGGTCTCTCAGGATGACAAAACAAGGGGGCAATGAACAACATCCGCTTCCCTTAGTCGGCTGAGGTCACCGACACAACCCCCGCATGCCGACTAAAGTCGGCACTACGGATGAGATGCAGAATCTTCAACAATACTGGTATGATTGGTACACAATGAACTCTAAGACCTTACATATCCCTGCCCGCATCATCGGGCTGCTCTGTCTGCTCCTCGTAGGGCTGAGTGGTTGTGGTGCGCCGCGCTTCGGCCAAGAAGAGGTGCGCATTGCGGGGGTGGGGGCTGGCGCAGCGCCTGAGCTTGGGCCAACTGTGCTGCCCACCGTCACCCCAGTGTGGCTGAGTAGCGAAGGGGCGGCAGGTGGCGTTGAGCCTGAGGATGTGCCCCTGAGTGCGCTGATGCAGCCCGCGACGCCCCAGCCGCCCATGAGTAGTGTCGAGCGGGCCGAGCGTATGGATGCCTATTTGGCTGGCTTGACCCAACAGGCCAGTTTTAGTGGCTCGGTGCTGGTGGCCCACCAGGGCCATGTGTTGCTCAGTCGTGGCTATGGTCTGGCCAATCGCGAAGAAGCTATCCCCGCCTCGGCGCGCACGCGCTACCGCCTCGCTTCGATTACCAAGCCGATCACGGCGATTGGGGTGATGCGCCTCGCCACAAACGATCTCGTCGCCCTCGATGCATCCATCTGCCGCTACCTCGATCCTTGTCCTCCCGCCTGGCAACCAATTACGGTCAACCATCTGCTGCGGCAGACCTCCGGTATTCCGAACTATACCGATTTCGCTGAGTTTCTGCACTATGAGCAGCAGCCCTCGACGCCAGAACAACTGGTGGCCCGTTTTCGCCACCTGCCGCTTGGCTTTACGCCCGGAACAATCTACCACTATACCAATTCCAACTATGTGCTGCTCGGCATGATTATTGAGGCCGCCTCGGGCCAGAGCTATGCGGAATTTCTGCAGGATGAGATCTTCACCCCCCTGGGCATGGAGCATACCGGCCAAGACCCGGGTGATTTTAGCCCGCTTGCGGGCACGCGGGGCTATGCCGGGGCGCGGCGCGATATTCCCCTTGATGTGAGTAACCTCTTTGCCGCAGGCGATCTCTATTCTACGGTCGAAGACCTCTACCTGCTTGGCTTGGCCCTCGATGCCAATCAGTTGCTGCCGCCTCATCTGACCAACGCCATGCTCACGCCCGGCCCGGGGCGTTATGGTATCGGCTGGCTGATCGAGCAACGCCACGACCAGCGCCTCGTCTTTCACCCCGGCTCAATGAGCGGTGCCGCCACCTGGTTTGGGCGCTACCCCGAATTGGGCCTCACGGTGATTGTGTTGAGCAATAATACCTATACCAATGTGCGGGGTATTACGGATACGTTGGTTGGTATTGCGCTTGAGTAGCGCAATAAGCCCTCTGCCCCCCCTGTTCCCCTGTTCTCTGTTCCCCTGTTCCTCAAAAAGCCTATGCCAAAACCCCTTGATCACATCCGCAGCCACCTGACCGCGCTGTATGGCGTGGGGCCAGGTGCCGAGAGCTATGCGCGTTTGGCGGCCTTGTTGGCCGCGTTTGCGCTGCGCTATGTGCCGCCCGAGCCGCAACCTCGGCTCAGTGAGGATGCTGTACTCCTGATAACGTATGGCGATCAGGTGCATGAGCCGGGTTGTACTCCGTTACAAAGCCTTGCCGCTCTGCTGGACGACTCATTTCAGCGTGTGGTGAGTGGGGTTCACATCTTGCCCTTCTATCCCTATACCTCCGATGACGGCTTCTCGGTGGTAGACTATCTGGCCGTTGATCCGGCATTGGGCAGTTGGGATGATCTGATTCCACTACGAAACCACTACCGCCTCATGTTTGATGCGGTGGTCAACCACATCTCGGCCTCAAGCCAGTGGTTTCAGGCTTTCTTGCAGGGCGTACCCGGAGCCGAGTCCCGCTTCCATGTGGTTGATCCCGCCACCGACCTGAGTGGGGTCACACGCCCGCGTACAACGCCGCTGCTCACCCCCTTCGAGACACCAACAGGCACCCAGCACGTCTGGACAACCTTTAGTGCCGATCAGATTGATCTCAATTTTGCCAATCCTGAACTGCTGCTCGAGATGACCGCGATTCTGCTGGAATATGTGAATCGCGGAGCAAGTCTGATTCGTCTCGATGCGATTGGCTACCTCTGGAAACGTGCGGGTACCTCCTGCATCCATCTGGAAGAGACCCACCGGGTGGTGCAGTTCTGGCGTGCCTGCCTTGATGCGGTTGCCCCCCACGTCCTGCTGATTACCGAGACCAACGTGCCCCACGCGGATAATATCAGTTACTTTGGCGATGGCAGCAATGAGGCCCAATTGGTCTACCAATTTCCCTTGGCCCCCCTCGTGCTGCACGCCTTTGCGGCGGGCGATGCGGAACCCTTGACCAAATGGGCTCAAGCGTTGGCCCCGCCTGGGCCCAACACCGCCTTCTTCAACTTTCTGGCTTCGCACGACGGCATTGGGGTCGTGCCGGCAACAG